>DASUIY010000264.1:0-19317 GCA_036279555.1 Solirubrobacterales bacterium
CGCACGAGGCCGCCCGCGAGCCGGTGCTCTCGGCGGCCTAGAAGACGGTTCTCAGGGTTCGAGGATCGGCGTCAGCAGCTGCCACGCCACGCCGCGCACCTTCTCCTCGTCGTCGAGGGGGAGGACGCTCTCGGGGAGCAGGACGAAGCTGACCGCGAGGCGGACCATGAGCTCGGCCGTCTCTTCGATTTCGATCTCGCCGAGCACCCCGGCCCGCTGCGCCGCCCGCAGCCGCTCGGCCAGGCCGCCGCGGAGGACGGCGAACAGCGCTCCGCCGTGATCCGTGAGAGCGCTGAGCACGACCTCCGGCTCGAGCCGGGCGAGCCGGCTCAGCAACGGATGCTCGCGGGCCAGCCGGAGGGCGGTCGCGAACCCGGCGGCCGCCTGCTCGGCTATCGGCGCGTCGGGGGGTGCGGCTGCGTCCATCGCGGCGAGACAGCGCCGGCTCTCGCGGGCGCCCAGCGCCGCGACCAGGCCCTGCTTGTCGCCGAAGCGCCGGTAGACGGTCATCCGCCCGACTTCTGCGCGCCGGGCGACGGCGTCCATCGTCAGGTTCTGCAGGCCGAAGGCGGCGGCGGTGTCGAGGGCGGCATCGAGGATTCGGCCGTCGATCGCGTCGCCGCCGGACTTCGCGTCTTCCTCGACGGCGTCGGTGATCAGCCTGAGCGGCGCGCGCTCCATCAGGCGGCCACCGGGATCCGAGACGGGGAAGCGGCGTCGCCGCGGGCGATCGCCTCGCGTCGCCAGCGAAGGTAGCTCGGGCCGACGTTGCGCAGCCTGCCGGGCAGCAGCGGCGTCGCGGCGCGCGAGGCGGCCGCGAGAAATCGCAGTTGCCGCTGCTCGGAGGTTGTCCACTCGACCCCGAAGCGATCGCGTAGGAGCGGCGAGAGAAGGCCGCGGGTGACCAGGGTGATCTGGTGTGCAGCCGGGATGCGGGCGAGCCGCCACGCAGCCTCGGGCAGGAACGGCAGCTCGGGCCGCGTCGGCGCGGCGAGCGACTCGAGGACTTCGTCGACTGCCGGCGTCCGCTCGAGCCGCTCCGCGGTCATCCGATCGAAGTACTCGCCGAACTCCGCCCAGGTCTCCGGCAGGTCGCGCTCGCGAACCCCGATCAAGCGCCCCGCCCGCGTCCATTCCGCGTAGAAGACGTCGATCTCCTCGGCGGGGATAGGAGTGCCCAGCAGCTCGTGGGTGCGCACGATCGAGTGGGCGAGGGTGGCGTGAACCCAGGCATAGGCCTCGGGCTCGAGCGCGTGGTAATGCTCGCCGTCGGGCTTCACGCCCTTGATGTGCTTGTGCATCTCGCGGATGCGCCTGCCCATCTCGCCGGCCATGGCCGGCCCGCCGTAGGTCATCACGTAGGAGTAGTCGAGGGTGCGCAGCAGCCGCCCCCAGGGATCGCCGCGGAAGTCCGAGTGCTCGCTGACGCCGGCACCGACCGTCGGGTGGCCGACCTGGAGCAGGATCGCGTAGGCGCCTGCGCTGATCAGGCGCACGTCGCCGCCGTAGCGCCAGAGGACGGAGCCGGGCTTGGCCACCAACGCGGGGATCTCGTCTGGTGTCGGGAGGACGTCTGACAAGTCGGACTCGACGGTACAGCAAGACGAATACCGTCTCAACCATCCCGGGCGTGTCTGAGCTAACCCGCCAAATGAGGTGGGAAAACTCAGACACCCCCTGTGTGGTGGCTGCGCGCCCTGGCAAGATCGGTGCGTGGAGCGATTGTTCGACAGCGGCGAGGGACCGGGCGCGGGGGCGGTCCCGGCAGCCGATGCGCCACTGGCGGTGCGGATGCGGCCGCGAAGCCTCGGCGAGCTGGTCGGGCAGGAGCACGTGCTGGGCGAGGGGTCGGCGCTGCGCACGGCGATCGAGAGCGGCCACCCGCACAGCGCGATCCTCTACGGGCCGCCCGGGGCCGGCAAGACGACCCTGGCGCGGATCGCGGCGGCGGGTGCCGAGGGCGCGTTCGAGGAGGAGTCGGCGGTCAACGCCGGCCGCGCCGAGATCCGCGCCGTGATCGAGCGGGCGCGGGAGCGGCGGGCCGGGAGCGGCCGCCCGACCGTGCTCTTCCTCGACGAGATCCACCGCTTCAACAAGGCCCAGCAGGACGCGCTGCTGCCGGCGGTGGAGGAAGGGCTGCTGACCCTGATCGGCGCCACCACCGAGAACCCCTATTTCGAGGTCAACTCCGCCCTGCTCTCGCGCTGTCAGATCTACGAGCTGCACCCGCTCGAGCCCGGGCAGGTGGAGGAGCTGCTGCGCCGCGCCCTGGCCGACCCCGAGCGCGGCCTGGCCGAGCCCCCGCCGGTAGAGGAGGCGGCGCTGGCGATGCTCGCCCACCGCAGCGGCGGCGACGCCCGTGTGGCGCTCTCGGCGCTGGAGCGGGCGGCCGAGCGCTCGAGCGGGGCGCCGGTCGACGTCGCCGCGATCGAGGACGCGCTGCAGCGCAAGGCGCTTGACTACGACCGCCAGGGCGACCGCCACTACGACTTCGTCTCGGCCTGGATCAAGGCGACGCGCGGCTCCGACGTCGACGCCTCTCTCTATTACCTGGCGGTGATGCTGGAGGGAGGCGAGGACCCACGCTTCATCGCCCGCCGCATGGTCATCCTCGCCTCCGAGGACGTCGGCAACGCCGATCCGCAGGCGCTGCTCCTCGCCGATGCCGCGGCGCGCGCGGTCGACCGGGTCGGCCTGCCCGAGTGCGCGCTCAACCTCGCTCAGGCCGCCGTTTACCTCGCCCTGGCCCCCAAGTCCAACGCCTCCTACAAAGCTCTCGGCGCGGCACGGGCCGAGGTCCGCGCAAACGGCGCCAAGACGCCGCCGGGCTATCTGCGCGACGCCCACTACCCGGGGGCGAAATCGCTGGGCCGTGGCGAGGGCTACCGCTACGCCCACGACGAGCCGGGCGGGGTGAGCGACCAGCCGCTGCTGCCCGAGGGTCTCGAGGACCGCCGCTTCTACGCGCCGACGGACCGCGGTTTCGAGGCCGAGCTGGGCCGGCGGCTGGAGGCCCTGAGAGAGCGGCTTCGCCGCCCCTAGCCACCGCGCAACTTCGCCAAGCTGCACGTGTTTCAAGGAGCGGCTTTCCAAGCTAGAGCCAGGGAGAGCCGACACACCCCGCCGGAGGCCTGGACTGGGGGCCTCCGGCGGGACTCCAAACGGGACACACAGGGGGAAAACGGTGACCGCGCCTCGGGGCGCGGCCGCCGCGTTGGGAGGCCGTTAGCTCTCTCCGGCGGTCTCCCAAAGCCCCTTCTCTATGGTGGTGTCATGAGCTCGGAGCGGATGCGACTCGGCGGGATGGCGCTGCGCAACGGTCTGCTGATCCACGGGCCGACGCACTGGGCCGCCGCGGTTCGCGATCCCGACGGCCTCGTCCAGGTCGCCTCGGCGCGAAAGCCGGAGCTGGCACCCGGGTTGGCAGCGCGGCTTCCCGGCCTGCGCGGCCCGCTGAAACTGGCCGAGGCGCTGGCCGTCCTGCCGCTGGTGCGGAGGAGGATGCCCGCCGCACGCCTGCCCTTCGAGGACGTCCGCGTCCTCGCCGCGATCGGCGCGACCCTGGTCGCGACCGGGGTGCTGCGCAAGCGCTTTGGCAATTCGACCCTGCGCGAGGGCGCCGTGCAGGCGATCGGCGCCGTCCCGGCGCTCGTCGCCCTGCTCGACCGCGACCTCGCCGCCTACCACGGGGTCGAGCACAAGGCGATCGCCGCCTACGAGCAGGGGATCGACGACCCGGCCGGCGTGCCCAAGGAGCACGACCGCTGCGGCTCCAACCTGCTCGCCCCGATGATGCTGCTCTCGGCCGGGGGCACGATCCTGCTCGAGCGGGTGGTCGAGCGGCCCGGCCCGCTCGCCCGCGCCACCGTCGGCCTCGCCGGCGCCTCGGTCGCGGTCGAGATGTTCGCCTGGAGCGATCGCCACCACGGGGACCCCCTGGCCGAGGCGTTCCACACGCCGGGGCGGGAGATCCAGCGCCTGATCGCGACCAAGGAGCCGACGCCCGCGCAGCTCCAGGTCGGCGTCGCCGCCCTGGCCGAGATCCTGCGCGCCGAGAGCGCCGCGTAGACTGCCGCCCCGTGTTCGGACGAATCGACCACATCGGCGTCGCCGTCGAGGATCTCGACGCCGGCATCGAGCTCTACGCGAAGAGCTTCGAGATGGAGCTGGCGCACCGCGAGACGGTCGAGGAGCAGGGCGTGGAGGCGGTCCTGCTCGACGTCGGCGAGGGCCACGTCGAGCTGCTGGCGCCGCTCGGCCCCGACACGCCCGTCGGCAAGTACCTCGCCCGCAAGGGCCCAGGCCTGCATCACGTCGCCTACGCCGTCGAGGACGTCGACGCGACGCTGGAGGGTCTCGCGGCCGCGGGGGTCGAGCTGATCGACAGCGAGGCGCGGGTGGGCATCCGCGGCAGCCGCGTGGCCTTCCTGCACCCGCGCTCGACCGGCGGCGTGCTTACGGAGATCGTCGAACCGGCAGAAGGAGGGCACTGATGGCGGACACGCCGCAGAAGGTGGAGATCGGCTTCGAGGGGGGCCAGGTGATCTCGGTTCGCCTCAACGAGGACGAGCTGAAGGACCTGCGCAAGCAGGTTGAGAAGGGCGGTTGGCACGACGTCAAGACCGAGGACGGGATCCTCGCGATCTACGTCGGCAAAGTGTCCTTCTTGCGCATCGACTCGGGCGAGCACACGGTCGGCTTCTCCCTCAACCGCCCGGGCTGATGCGCGCGCGCAAGCTGCTCGGCGCTGCTGCCCTGGCGACGCTGGGCGCGGCGCTCTGGTGGCGCAAGAATCCGTCGGCCTGCCCTTACGGCCAGCGCTTCTGGGTCGAAGCCCCGCACCCGATCATCACTCGCGAGCGCTTGCGCGAGATCCTGCGCCCGGAGCCGGGCGAGCGGGTCCTCGAGGTCGGCCCCGGGGTCGGCTACTACACCCTCGACATCGCCGAGTGGGTCGGCCCCGAGGGCAAGGTCGAGATCTTCGACCTCCAGCAGGAGTTCCTCGACCACACGCTCGGGCGTGCCGCCGAGCGCGGCCTCACCAACGTCGTCCCGACGCAGGGCGACGCCACCGCTCTTTCCTATGAGGACGACTCGATTGACGCCGTGGTCCTGACCGCGGTCCTCGGCGAGATCCCCGACCCGGCAGCGGCTCTCCGCCAGATCCACCGAGTCCTCAAGCCCACGGGTCGCCTCGTCGTCGGCGAGCTATTCGGCGATCCCCACTTCACCACCCAGGCCGCCCTCAAACGCCAGGCCTCGGAAGCCGGTCTCGCCTGGGAGACGCACTCCGGCAACTGGTTCGGTTATTTCGCACGCCTCTCGCCCGGCTGAGGGCGGAACGCCGACGGAGGACCCCGGCGGCCTGAGCCGCCGGGGTCCTCCGTCATTCGAAGGCGTCCCTTCGAATCGCCGAGCTACCAGGGCGAGCCGTCCAGCCAGCTCCTGTTGGACTGGAGCACTTTCGCGACGTTCGCCGCGTTAGCGTCGCCGCCGTCGGCATTGGCGTCTCCACCGTCACCGCCGTAGGCGTCGCCGCTGGTCGCCGTGGTGTCTCCACCGCTGGCGTTCGCTTCGTTGCCGTGGCCCCAGCCGCTGCCTCCGTGACCGCAACCGCAGGACCTGCTCTTGTCCTGCTCCTGCGGCTTGGACTCGGCATCGGCGTTGCCGTTGTGCTTCTGCTCGTTGCCGGTGTAGGCGTTGCCGCCATTACCGCCGGTGGCGTTGGCGTCGCCGCCGGTCGCTTCGGGACTGCCCTGATGGACACTCGACTCGTTGCTCTGCGAGGAGCCCGAGCCGTCCTTCGAGTGGCCCTGGCAGCCGCAGCTCCCCTTGGAGGGATGGCCGGAGCCGCTGCCCGACGATTCGTTGGTCTGCTCGACCACCGCGCCGTTCGAGGCATCGGCGTCGCCGCCGTCGGCATTGGCGTCTCCACCGTCACCGCCGTAGGCGTCGCCGCTGGTCGCCGTGGTGTCTCCACCGTCGGCGTTGGCTTCGTTGCTGCTTCCGCCTCCGTGACCGCAACCGCAGGACTTGCTCTCCTTCTGCTCCTGCGGCTCCGACTTGGCGTAGGCGTTGCCGTTCCCGATCTGGGTGTTGCCGGTGCTGGCGTCGCCGCCATTACCGCCGGTCGCGCTGGCGTCGCCGCCGTATGCGCTCGGATCGCCTTGCTCGACACTCGACTCGTTGCTCTGCGAGGAGCCCGAGCTTTCCTTCGAGTGGCTCTGGCAGCCGCAGCCCCCGTAAGAGGAGTGGCCGCCCGACCCCGACGATTCGTTGGTCTGCTCGACCACCGCGCCGTTCGAGGCATCGGCGTCACCGCCGTTGGCGTTGGCTTCTCCACCGTCGCCACCGTAGGCGTCGCCACTCGTCGCCGTGGTGTCTCCACCGCTGGCGTTCGAGTCGCCGCCGACCGAGACGGCAACTGCGTTGCCGTTCCCGATCTGGGTGTTGCCGGTGCTGGCGTCGCCGCCTTCACCGCCCGTTGCGGTGGCTTCGCCACCGGTCGCGCTCGGGTCGCCCTGGGTCACGCTGCTGCTGTTGCTCTGCCCGGAGGGGAGCGTCGGCAGCGGCACGGAGGCGGCGGCAGGCGCCGCTCCGATCGCCATGGCGACCGCGGCTGCGATTACAGCCGTTGGATATCGCATTGGTAATTCCTTCCATGCTCGAGTTTGCTTTTTCGCCGGGGAATCGAGAGGGCTCCCGGCGCAGCCCTGGTCTGGGTCGCCGGGACCTAGCCAGGGCGCTCGAGCGCGCAGACGAACGGGGTGGGGGGCCGGAAATCCGGCGCCTCCCCGAACCTGCGCAAAACCGCCGGCGCCGCCAGCGCGAGCAACGCGAGCAGCGCGGCGAGTGGGACGAAGAACGAGCCGGTCGGGCCGGCAGCGGCTCCGGAAGACCCGGGGGCCGGCGTTATCGGACCATCAAGGGGAGTGCGATCGTCTGGGGGCGTGCCGGTCATGCTGTTCATCGGCACCGAATGGATCCCGTCGAGACCCGCGAGTGCCCCGAGCCACGAGAGCCCGGCACCTGCGAATCCGCGGTAACTGGCGGCCAGTGCCCCGCCATCGGCATTCACGCTCGGGGCCTTGCCGCGAAAGGCAGGGCTCACGGCGAGGGGACCCTCGCCAGGGGAGGCGGGCACTCCGCTGGGGGGCGTCCCGGCGGGCTGGGCAAGCCTCTCGGCCTGAGGTGGATTTCCGAGGGCCGCTACGTCAGCGACCCTTTGCGCCCCGGCACCTTCGGGCAGCCCGGAAAGCCGGCCGGCCTGGTCGCCGGCCGCCGCCGCGGCCTTCGCGGTGACCTGACCGACCTCGTCCAGGAGTTTCGACGCACGGCCGCCGGTGGCCGTGACGACAGTCGTGGGGCCCGTCGCCCCCGCCGAGCTGGTGACGGCGCCGGTTGCCTTGCGGGCCGTCTCAGACGTTGCCTCCCGAACAGTCTCGGTCGCAGCAGATGCCGTCGAGGTTGCTGGGTTGCTCTCGATCGCAGTGCTGGCCGTCTCGACCACGTCGCCAACCGCCTCGACCGCGCTCTTGGGTTCCGGGGCCTCTGCCGGCGCTTCGACTGGGGATGCCGCCGCGGGTGTCTCTTCGGTGGAGACCGCATCTTCGGTAGCCGAGGCGAGGGGCACCGCTCCGCCGGCCGCTTCGCCCTGAGCGCAAGCGGCGGTGAGCATCAGGAAGGCCGCTGAAATCGTCGCGGCCACGAGAGCGAGCCGGATTGTTGGGAATTTGCCTGCCGAGACTTTCATCGCGAACTTTCAGGCTACCCAATATTTGTCCAAAATCACCCCTATTTTTAAAGGTCAGCTGGCCTCGAGGTGAGGTCAAGGGTCAGCGAATCCGGGAAGTCCCTGCACCCGAGCAAGAAGAGCCGGAGAGCCACTGGCTCTCCGGCTGAATGTTAAGAAGGCGAGACGGGTAGGGGAGGCGCTACCGGTTCAGTAGCGCGGAGGCACTTCGCGCCGTTCCACCGGGACGCGCTCTTCGGGTGGCGCCACGGCTTCGCGCCGGCGAACGCGGTCGGACCAGATCGCCTCCTGGAAGAAGGAGAGGACGAGGCCGACGACTCCGGCGATCATCAGGATCAGGCCGACGGTGTCGACGCTGACGCCCTCGACGTGGACATTGGTCGCGTAGCGGAGGATTGCCCCCACCGCGATCAGGAAAATCGCTGCGGCAATAGTCATGAAGCCTGGCTACCCCGGCTCTCGGCGAAGGAAACCTCGACCGTTCGTCCAGGAGGGGCTATCCGCGCAGCGCCTTGCCGGCGATGTTCTTCAGCCGGGTCCTGTCGCGCTTCGACAGGGTGTTCGGGAGCCCCCTCGACTTCGTCACCAGCCGCAGGAGTTCCTGTCGTTCCCGCTTCGTCAGGTTGGACTCCATTCGCTCGCGACCCTTCTCGACGAGCCAGACGGCGCTGAGCCAGACCAGCTTCCAGGGGATGCGCTTCCAGGCGCGCCGTGCGATCCACATCGCCATGGCCAGTCTCTACCCGCCGCGGGGAGACGGCAACCGGGGCGCGGGGGCTGTGGCCTGGCAGACGGGACACCAGTAGGTGGTCCGGTTGGCGTCGCCCTGCCCACGGGAAGCGATCGGCGTGGCGCAGTTGGGACAGGGCCGACCAGCCCGCCGGTAGACCGCCGGGGAGTGCCGGCCATGATCGACGGCATCTCGCATCAGCTCGTGAGCCGCCTCGACGACTCGTTGCAGCCGGCCTTCGGGAAGATCGGCTGTCCGCTGCCAAGGGTCCTGGCGCGCGGCGAAGCAGGCCTCGCTCTTGAAGATGTTGCCGATGCCCGCGACGAGGGTCTGGTCGAGGAGGGCGTCGCCGATTGCACGGTCAGGGGCTGTCCGGAGGGAGCGGGCGACGGCCTCGGCGTCGAGCTCGGGGGCGAGGATGTCGGGCCCCAGGCGCGAGAGGACCGGGTCCAGGCGCAGGGCGTCGGGCCTCAGGACCCGCAGGGTGGGCCCGCCGAACTGGACCGCTTCGGCATCCTTGCCCCGCAGCACGGCCCAGGCGGCTCCCGGTGGCTTGCGCCACGCTGCGCCCCGCCCGTAGACGTGCCAGGAGCCGCTCATTCCCAGGTGGCTGTGGAGGACGAGGTCGCCGAGCTGAAGCAGGAGGTGCTTGCCGCGAGCGTCAGCTCGGTCGAGCGTACTGCCGTCCAGGCGCTCCACCCCCGCGGCTCTGCCGCGGGGGTTCGGGGCACTCACCTCCACCCGCTCGCCTTCGAGGGCCTGCCCGATCCGCCGCGCCGTCCGCAGGATCGTGTCGCCCTCGGCCACGACTCAGGCCAGGGCTGTCCAGAGTCGGTTCTCGGCTTCGGCGACCCTCTTGGCCGCCGCGTCCACGTCCCGCCAGAGTCCCGAATCGGCGTCGTCGCTCTCGCTGGCGGCATGGAAGGCCTCCGCCAGCGCGGTCCAGCGCGCCGCGGCCTCGGCGGCGAGCGGCGCCTCAGGCCGGCCGGCCTCCTCGAGGAAGCGCGAGTACATGAGGCGGAAGGCGCCGCCGCCGGTGCCGCGGCGCTCGATCACCTGGTAGCCGAAGCGGGCGCACCACTGCCAGTCCTCGGCGACCTCGGGCCAGCTGCCGGCCTCGTTCGCCAGCCGCTCGACCGCGCCGATGCCGGAGAACTCGCCGAACTCGGAGGCGAGCATCGCCTGGGTCGCCCGCTCGATCGCCGCCGGGATCGCGTTGCGCAGCTGCTCCTGGCTGACCGCTCCCGAGGCGGTGAACATGTGACCGGCGAGCGGATAGGCGGGGTGCCGGCTGTGGCGGGCCTTGTCGAGATCCTCGAGGCGGGTGGTCGTCTGCAGCTCCTCGAAGCCGGTGTCGGAGAGGTGGGCGAACTCCTCGTCGTAGCCGGCGAGGACGACCGCGTGGCCGGGGAAGTGGGCCGAGTTGCCGTAGTGGTCGAGGTAGTAGAGGTCCGTGAGCAGCAGTACCGGCCGGCCGGCGTCGACCTCCGCCCGCGCCGCCTCCCAGGCGCCGTCGGCCCCCTCGTCGAAAGTGCGCAGCTCCAGCGCCGCCCCGGTCAGCTCGCCGAAGGTCTCCTCCAGCCGTGCGGTGCGGCCGTTGAACCAGCGCGTCGGCGAGGCGTCCTCGAGGGCGACGTAGTAGAAGCAGGCGCCGGCGCCGAGGCCGAACGCCATCTCCTCGCTGATCTCGGCGCCGTGGAATCCCAGCAGGTTGCGCAGGGCTGTGGAGCCGCAGTGGTGGCCGGGGGTGTGGGTGTAGTTGGGGACTGACGGCATCGACGGGATATTGACTGACGTTTCCGGCGGGCGGGTCCTGTCGTCGGGGTGGGGTGGCCCTCGCTTGCGCTGCGCTCTGCTCCGGGCAAAGGGACGGAACCGCTTCCAGGTATGAGGGCTCGCCCTCCGCAGACTCCGCGCGGCGCGAGACCACCCCACCCCGACGCCACCCGCCCGAGTAGCGCCTATTCTGCTGCGCCGATGCCAAACGTCGACGAAAAGCTCCTGCGCGCCATGCGGACTCGCGGGCACACGCCCGGCTTGGAGAAAGCTGCGAAGAGGTTGGGGAAGGCCGGGAACAATGGGGCGGTCTGGTTTGGGGTTGGGGTTGTGCTGGCCGTCGCCGACCCCGGCAATCGTGAGGCTTGGCTGATCTGCGCGGTGCTGGCGCCGATCGCCATCGCTCTCAACTACGTGGTCAAGCTGGTCGTGAAGCGGCCGCGGCCGGTTTTGGAGGGGCTGCCGCCGCTTGGGGGGGCGCCTAGCTCGCTGAGCTTTCCTTCGGCGCATGCGACGTCGTCGTTTGCGGTTGCGACGGCGATGGCTCGTGTCGAGCCGCTGGGGGCGCTTGCCTTCGCGCTTGCCTTCGCGCTTGCGCTCGGCCGGCCTTACCTCGGGATGCACTACCCATCCGACGTCCTTGCCGGCGCCCTGCTCGGCGTCGGCCTGGGCCTGATCGTGCCGCTCCCGTTATGAAGGTCGGGATCGTGGGTCTTCCCAACGCGGGCAAGTCGACGCTCTTCAACGCGCTGACCAGCGGCGGGGCGCAGACCGGCGACTACCCGTTCACGACGATCGAGCCCAACATCGCGATCGCCTCGGTCGTCGACGAGCGGCTTGAGAGCATCGCGGAGACGGTCGGCAGCTCGAAGCTGGAACCGGCGACGATCGCCTTCCACGACATCGCCGGCCTGGTCAAGGGCGCCTCGGAGGGGGAGGGGCTCGGCAACCAGTTCCTCGCCTCGATCCGCGAGACCGACGCGATCTGCCACGTCGTCCGCTGCCACGCCGACTCCGGCGTGCCGCATCCCGACGGCCGCGTCGACCCGCTCGCCGACATCGAGACGATCGAGACCGAGCTGGTGCTCTCCGACTATGAGCAGGCTGAGCGGCGCCTCGACCGTGTGCGCAAGGGCGCCAAGTCGGGCGACGCCGAGGCGATCGCCGAGCGCGACTGGCTCGAGCAGGTCGTCGCGGCGCTCGCCGAAGGCAAGCCGGCCCGCTCGATCCCCGTCCCCGACTCGGCCGCCCATGCCCCGCGCAACCTGCAGGCGCTCACCTCCAAGCCGATCCTCTACGTCGCCAACGTCGACGAGGGCGACGCCGAGGCGCCCGAGGCCGTCGCCGCCCATGCGGCCGCGGTCGGCGCCGGGGTCGTCGCGGTCAGCGCCCGGATCGAGGGTGAGCTGGCCGAGCTCGACCCTGCCGAGGCCGAGGAGATGCGCGAGTCATACGGGGTCGAGGGCTCCGGCCTGGCACGCCTCGTCCGCGCCGCCTACGACCTGCTCGAGCTGATCACCTTCTTCACCGCCGGCGAGGGCAAGGAGGCCGTCGCCCGCCCGCTCGCCCGCGGCTCGACCGCTTGGGAGGCGGCAGGCACGATCCACACCGAGATCCAGGACGCCTTCGTCAAGGCCGAGGCCGTCGGCTGGCGCGAGCTGGTCGAGTGCGGCGGCTACGCAGCGGCGCGGGACAAGGGGCTGCTCCGGGTAGAGGGACGCGACTACGTCGTCCAAGACGGCGATGTAATCACCATCAAGGTGTAGCGCCCCCGACCCGGTTCAGATTCTCGCTCTAGTCTTCCCGGCATGGACCAGGGAGGGCGCTTCCCCAAGGTGGCCGCGAAAGCCGGTCACTACGAGAGCTTCTACGTCAAGGCCTGCCGGCCGGGCGGCGGCCGGGGGATCTGGATCCGGCACACGGTCCACAAGCGCCCCGGGGCCGAGCCGAACGCCTCGATCTGGTTCGTCCTCTTCGACCGCGAGGCGGACGGGCCGCGGGCGACCAAGGTGACCGTGCCGGCCGCGGACCTCTCGGCGCCGGTCGGCTCCTGGATCCGCATCGGCAAGGCTGAGATCGGGCCCGGCCGCGCCAGCGGCTCGATCGCCACCGACGCCCTGACGGCATCGTGGGACCTGACCTTCTCCGGCGACGCCGAGCCCTGCAAGTACCTGCCGGCGGACTGGCTCTACGAGGCGCCGCTGCCGCGGACGAAGTTCGTCGCCCCGTTCCCGATCGCCCGCTTCGGCGGCCGGCTGGAGATCGACGGGGAGGAGATCGAGCTCGGCGGCTGGCCGGGGATGATCGGCCACAACTGGGGCAGCGAGCACGCCGAGCGCTGGGTCTGGCTCGAGGGGACCGGCTTCGAGGACGACCCGGACGGCTACTTCGACGCCGGCGCCGCCCGGATCAAGCTGGGCCACAGGACGACTCCCTGGCTGCCCTCGGGGATGCTCTCGCTGGAAGGCGAGAACCACCGCCTGGGTGGCTTCGGCAAGATCCGCTCCGCCTCGATCGCCGCCGAGCCGGCCGCCTGCGAGTTCGTCCTGCCGGGCAAGGGCGTCGTCGTCCGCGGCCGCGTCTCGGCCCCGAAGAAGGACTTCGTCGGCTGGGTCTACGCAGACCCCAAGGGCCCCGAGCACCACACGCTCAACTGCTCGGTGTCCGACCTCGAGCTCAGCGTCGAGCGCCCCGGCAAGCCCGACCGGAAGCTGACGCTCTCCGGCGGCGCCGCCTACGAGTTCGGCATGCGGGAGACCGACCACGGGATCCCGATCCAGCCGTATCCGGACGGCTGAGCGCCCGGCCCTCTCACTCGACCACCTTGCGGAACGTCATCCAGCGGTCGTAGGCGCCGAGGGCGGCGGCGAGCTCGTCGCCGCGGATCCTGGTCACGCCGCCGGTGCCGTAGAGCCGCGCCCAGACGATCCTGGGCGAGGCGCCGCGCTCGGCGACGACGACTTTCGTCAGGCGACCGTCGAGGTACCCCCCGAGCCGGTCGCTGATCTCCGGCCCGGAGAACTCCAGCGTCCAGTCGTGCAGCGGGCAGTAGTAGTCGTAGGGGTCGGGGACGCCCACCAGGTAGGGCACCGCCGGGCCGAAGAAGACGTTCTGGACGCTCTCGGTGTGACCGCCCGAGCAGGCGGAGAAGTAGGCCTCGGCGATCTCGCCGCCGTAGGTCAGCACCTGGCCCTTCGTCGCCGTCGCCGCGGCGTTGGTCGACGCGGTCTCGCTCTGCAGGCCGCCGTAGACCTGGCTGCGGGTGTCGTCGTAGAGGTCGAAGCCGTTGCCGTCGATGCCCGCGGTGAGGGCGAAGGAGCGCGCGGCCACGGCCTGGGCGCGCAGCGCCGCTTGCGGCCAGGAGGGAGGCGACTCGTTGGCGATCACGCCCTTCACGTACTGCTCCACGGGCAGCGCGTTGATCGCGTTGAGCGACCCCGCGTCGCTTTCGGTCGGCACGACCTCGAGCGCGCCGCGGTAGGTCGTGCCGGCGATCCCGATCGTCCCGCTCCCGGCTGCGCGCAGCCGCCGCCCGCAGGCGGCCAGCGGCCGGCCGGCGGCGTTTCGCAGCTTCACGCTCGCGCCGGCCCGGTGCGCCTCGTAGCTGCGGTTCGGGTCGAGGGCCCTGCCGCAGGCGCTGCTGGCACCGCTGAAGCCGACGTCCTCGGGGGAGATCTCGAGCAGGACGCGGACGATCCTGGGCGCGGTCAGCTGCCCGAGGCTCGTCCCGGAGTAGTAGTGGCCGAGGATGAAGCGGTAGCCCTTGCCGTGCTTGGCGTAGCCGTAGGCCCCGTACTGGCTCATGCCGACGCCGTGCCCGAAGCCGTGCCCCTCGACCACCCAGGAGACGCTCGCCGAGGCGGGCGGGGCGAGGAGCAAGAAGAGCAGGATCGTGAGGAGGCGGGCGCGCATTCTCTGGGTCAACAGGTTCGCGATGGACGAGTCGCGGCCTGCACTAACCTGACCTTCCGGTGCGCTTTATATGGGCTATGACCACATAAAGCGCACCGGAACGGAAAGGAGACCGAGATGGCGACGCAGACGGTGAAAGCAGCCGACCACAAGCTCCTCGCCGCGGGGGCGTGGCTCGAGACCGGCGAGTGGGGAGAGGTGCGCAGCCCCTACGACGGGACGGTCGTCGGCCGGGTCGCCGAAGGCGACGCCGCTCTGGTCGACCGTGCCGCCAAGGCCGCGCAGGAGGCGTTCGAGTCGGCCGACTTCCCCCAGCACGAGCGCGCCGCCACTCTCGACCGGGCTGCGGAGCTGGTCGGCGAACGGGTCGAGGACCTCGCGCTGACGATCGCCGCCGAGGCGGGCAAGCCGCTGAAGACGGCCCGGGTCGAGGCGGCCCGCTGCGTCGACACCCTCACCTTCTCGGCAACCGAGGCGCGCAAGCTGACCGGCGGCACGGTGCCGATGGAGGCCTCGCCGGCGGGCGGCGGCAAGCTCGGCGTGATGCTGCGCGTCCCCTTCGGCGTCGTCGGCGCGATCAGCCCCTTCAACTTCCCGCTCAACCTGGTCGCCCACAAGCTCGGCCCGGCGATCGCCGCCGGCAACGCGATCGTGCTGAAGCCGGCCGGGCAGACGCCGATCTCGGCCCTGAAGCTGGCCGGGATCCTGGTCGAGGCGGGTCTGCCCGAGGGCTGGCTCAGCGTCATCCCGGGGCCCGGCCGGGAGGTCGGCAACGCGATCGTCGAGCACGAGCTGACCCGGGCACTCACCTTCACCGGCTCCGCCGGGGTCGGCTGGGGCATCCGCAGCCGCGTCCCGCACAAGAAGGTCAACCTGGAGCTGGGCTCCAACGCGCCCCTGATCGTCCACTCCGACGGCGACTGGGAGGCGGCGGCGGACAAGGCGAAGCTGCACGCCTTCTCGCATGCCGGCCAGAGCTGCATCTCGATCCAGCGCGTGCTCGTGCAGGAGGACGTCGCCGACGCCTTCACGGCGCGCCTCGTCGCCAACGCCGAGGCGCTGCGGGTCGGCGATCCGCTCGACCCCGAGACCGACGTCGGGCCGCTGATCTCCCCCGGCGACCGCGACCGGGTCAAGGAGTGGGTCGACGAGGCGGTCGCGGGCGGGGCGGAGCTGCTGACCGGCGGCGATCTCGTCGACGAGGGCCGCTGCCTCGCCCCGACCTTGCTCGGCTCGCCGCCGCGCGAGGCCAAGGTCTGGTGCGAGGAGATCTTCGGCCCGGTGGCGACGATCCACCGCTATGGCGAGTTCGGCGAGGCGCTGCGGATGGCAAACGACTCCAAGTTCGGCCTCCAGGCCGGCGTCTTCACCCGCGACCTCGGCCGCGGCCTCGAGGCCGCCGGCGCCCTCGAGTTCGGCGGCGTCCTGATCAACGAGGTCCCCACCTTCCGCGCCGACCAGATGCCCTACGGCGGCGTCAAGGACTCGGGCAACACCCGCGAGGGCCCCGCCTTCGCGGTGATGGAGCTGACCGAGGAGCGCTTCGTCACCCTGCAGGGCTAGCTAGGAGACCCTCCCTAGATCGCGGCGGCTTCCAGCTCCGCGGCGGAGGGGTCCGCCGCGATGAACTTCCGGTACGGGATCGACGCGGCCACGCAGAGCATCGCGCGCAGCAGCAGCTCCTGCGCCTGGCGCGGCTCGGCGACGATCCGGCCGCGGAACCTGGGGTTGAAGCGGGCACGCGATACGCCGACGATGCGGAGCTGGTCCATCTTCAGGCTGGTTGCGATGTTCCGTTCCGCCTCTTCGCGCATCTTCCGGTTGCCGCCCCTGTACAGGTAGTCCTTGAGCGCTGGGTATAGAAGCCGCTGGCTGACGTCGAAGGTCGCCATGTTCTTTCCGTGCATCCCCATGAACTGGTTGGAGATCCAGATCCAGCAGTCGGGAAGGGAGAGCTTGACCGGGCTGGATTTGTCCAGGCCGAGCCACTCGCGGGCGAGGCCGCTGAGCCCGGCCAGCTCTTTGGGCGTCGCGGCGCTGTCCCTGTCCCCCTCCAGCCCCTTGAAGACGCGAACCGTCTCGCCGAACGGCTCGTCGGTCCACTGCCAGCATTGCTCCTTGAGTTCGTCCCAGAGCCTGTCGGCGTCACGCGGGCGGTCTGACTGCTCCCCGGAGCTCTCCGACTGGCTTGGATGCTGCAGGCCGGCATCGATGCCGCGGATGATCGCCTCCACGTTGCCGGGGAGGATCATGTAGATCCGCTCGCGCGTCTCCTCGTCCCTGGCCAGGGCTCGCCGGGTTCGCACGTTTTCCACGTAGTCGACGATGCTGATCTCGTCGTGGAACAGCGCCGAGGCGTGCTGCTGAAGAGCGTTGTCTCCGAGCAGGAAGGTGGGGGCCTCGTTCCTGAGGATGAAGAGGACGCCCTGCTTGGTTCGGGTCGCCCGGGACAGGAGGTCGTCCAGCGAGCGCTGGAAGAGCTTGCTGGGCAGGGTCCCGCCCTGCTCCACTTCGAGGCGCTCGGGAACGGTCAGCCCGCCGTTCTGCTTCATTTCCCCCATTCGCTCCTCGAGCTGGGCTTTGTTCGGCTGGCGCACCAGTTTGTCGCGGCCGAGCCAGATCTTGGCGAGATCCTGGCGGTGCTTCTTGGCCGCGGCGTTCGCCAGCAGGCCTATGGTCCGCGCGATTTCGGGTATCCAGAACTCGCGCTGTTCGGTCTCCAGCGTGTCGTGGGGACGATCGGCCAGGAAGTGCCCGAGGCCGCCGATCGCGAGCATGTTGATCCCGTCGGGCGGCCCCGAGTCGAGGACGCTCTGGGGCGGCACGATCGGGTCGTTGCCGCCGACGACGAAGAGCATGCGCTGGCGGAAGGCGACGAGGCGGCTCTGGAAGCTGCCGCGGTACTCCTGCTCGAAGACCTCGTAGAAGGTCCGCTTGAGGTAGAGAAAGAGGTAGGGATCGATTCCCGCACCCCATCCCCGCGCCTCGAACTCGCCCTCGGCGCCTGCGCGCGAAGAGTCGTTCTCGTCTTCGGGGACCTGGTCGTCGATCTGCTGGAAGCGCCAGTCCATCATCGCGTCGTCCAGCTCGTAGCGGAGCGAGTGCAGGACGCTTTGCCACTCCTCGGGGTCGGCGAACGCGGTGGGCGCGAGCTCACGCATCGCGCCCCCGGAGAGCAGCGTCGAGCACGAGGAGAACAGAAATGGCCACGACATGAACACGGACTGGGCGGTGAAGCCGCCGAGGCTGTAGCCGATGGCGTGCAGCTCTGGCTCGGCATCCACGCGGAAGTCCTCGCTGTCGTAGTGCCTGCGCAGGCCAAGGGCGCCTCTGAGCGACTTGATCGCCTGCTCGAAGGCCACCTCGTTCGGTGGCTCGCACATTTCCGGCGAGCCGTTGCGCCGCTCTTCGATCGCGCTCAGCGAGGCTCCGTAGAGGTTTTCCCACTCGCCCATCATCGCCTCGGTGAGGCACCGCGCGTCCAGGCGGCTTCCCTTCGTTTCGTCTCTCTCGACCAGGAGGCCGGACCCGGACACGCAACGGTAGGTCGGGTAGCGAACGATGCTGCTCAGCAGCCACCTCGTCTCGATCATGTAGCGCAGGAACTGACGGAAGAGGTGAAGGCCGTCCCAGAGGTAATGGTCGAGCGGGGTCTCGGAGAGGCCTGAGTACGGGCAGCGGGTCAGGTGCCCGGGGAACGGTCGCAGCAGGCAGACGGTGTTCTTGTCCTGCTTGATCAGGTGCGAGGCGATTTCGTAATAGAGACCCACTTTCCGGACCTCGTTGAGGCCGTTGTGCATGAGGAAGATCCGGCTCGGCATCTTCCGCGTCGCTTTCGGGTGGGAGATCAGGCGCAGGGTGTGAAAGCTCTCGACCGGCCCCATGTTGACCTGGTCCTGGCCGAGGCGGTGCAGCCCGTGGATCGGCGCGGAGGGAAAGCGGAGGACGCGCTCGCGCAAGGGCATCGCCAGCGCCGCTTCGCCTTTGCCGTTCTCGATTTCGCGCTCGAGCAGCCCAAGGCCCGGCTCCGGCCCCCATGAGCTGAGGGCGATCTTGGCGTGGGGCCAGGCGTCGCCGCCGAGCTCCTGCTCCGTGTCGCGTTCCCCAAGCCCTATTTCCCGTGCATCTTTGAACGAGATTCCCAAACTAATCGGGCTTACTCTATACGCGAACAGCGGCATTACAAGTACGAAAGGGCCTTGCCTCAGGGACGACCGGGCGTCCTACATGTGAATCCGGCAGCCGCTACTCGTGCGGGCGGGCCATGCGGCGGTGGTCGAGCGCCTCCTCGAGGACCGAGGGCTCCACCCCCTGCTCGAGGGCGACCTCACGCAGCGATCGCCCCGACTCCGCCGCCGCCTTGACGACGTCGGCGGCGCGGTCGTAGCCGATGTGGGGATTGAGCGCGGTGGCCGTGGCGAGGGTGGCCTCGGCGTGGCGCTCGGTCATCTCCTCGTTTGCCTCTAGGCCGGCGACGCACTTCTCGTTCAGCAGCCGCGAGGCGGAGGCGAGCAGTTCGATCGAGTCGAGGAGATTTCGAGCGATCACCGGCACCCGCACGTTGAGCTCGAACTGGCCCTGGCTGCCGGCGACGGTGATCGCGGCGTCGTTGCCGATCACCTGGGCGGCGACCTGGATCACAACCTCGGGGATCACCGGGTTGACCTTGCCCGGCATGATCGAGGAGCCCTTCTGCAGCTCGGGCAGGCGCAGCTCGGCGAGGCCGGCGCGCGGGCCCGAGCCCATCAGCGCCAGGTCGTTGGCGATCTTGTTGAGCGAGACCGCGTAGACCTTGAGCGCGCCGGAGAGCTCGACCAGGGAGTCGCGGTTGCCCTGCGCCTCGAAGGGGTCGAGCGGGGCGGAGATCTCCAGCCCCGTCTCGGCCGCGAGCTTCTCGCGCACCTTGGCGGCGAACTCCGGGTGGGTGTTGAGGCCGGTGCCGGTGGCGGTCCCTCCGAGCGGGATCTGGCCGACCCGGCGCAGCGTCCCCTCGACCCGCTGCACGCCCAGCCGCACCTGCGCGGCGTAGCCCCCGAACTCCTGGCCGAGGGTGACCGGGACCGCGTCCATCAGGTGCGTGCGCCCGGCCTTGACCACGTCGGCGAACTGCTTGGCCTTGGCCTCCAGAGCCGCCTCGAGGCCGCCC
>DASUIY010000265.1:0-3978 GCA_036279555.1 Solirubrobacterales bacterium
ACATGGACGAGGCGACACGCGCCGACATGGCTCAGTGGACCGGCTGCGTCGCGGGGGCACTGACCCAGCGTGAGTTCGAGCAGGCGCTTCTAGACGCCGGCCTAGTGGACATCGAGATCACCCCGACCCATCGGGTCCACGACTGCGCTGGCTCGGCGATCATCCGGGCGCGGAAGCCGAGCTGATGTGCCGCTCCCGCAGTGTTGTTCGACTTTGGTGATCATTGGTAGAGGGACCTTTGCTCCCTCCGACCTAGCGCTTTAGATCGCCCTGTGCGGAAGCAGCGTCGTCTGCACCCTTGCGACGCTCGTCGCTGGCGATCCCAGCCAGTTTAAGTGAGCCGTCTGGCTCCGCAGTGGCGGTAGCGATGAACGAGTCACCGATCCTGAGTTTCGTCGTCTTGATGCTTGGGGGTACCGTGAGGGCTAGATCCGCTTCGCTGGCGCGAGTGTCGTCGGCGGAGAGAAGTAGTTGGCCGGTCTCAGGTGAGAGGCCGGCGTAGGTCCCGGAGAGATCGAGGTAGGTCGAGGGTTCGCCTTCTTCGATCTCGATCTGGCGCTGCTGGAGGACGGCGCCGGGTTCAAGCGCAACGTCGACGGTGACGCGAGCGCCAAGGACCGGCAGCGGCGGGAGCGCTCCAGTGAGGTCAGCCGGGACCCGGACGAGAAGCGAGGCCCCGCGACCGGAAACGGTGTAGGCGGGAGCTAGCGGGTCGGAGCGAACGAAGGTGATGACCCCCCTGATGCTGGCCTGGGCTGCCTTGCCAGAGCGCTTAGGCTTCTCCTCCTCGGCGAAGGTGCCGTTGGCAAGCTGAAGCCCCTCGACGGTCAGCTTTGCCCCAGCCGGCGGCAGCTTGGGAGCGTGGATCGGGACCAGTTCGCCGCCCTTGATCGCCAGGGCGTAGCTGCCCGCGGCCGGGTTGGCGTGGACCACGGTGCCTTTCAGCTCAGTCGTTTCCACCTCTCCCTCTTCCTTGGCCGGGGGAGGCGAGCTCGTCGGAGCTGATTCTTGGGCGGGCAGCGGTGCCGGTTCGCTTGCTTCAGGGGTCAGCGGCGCGGCGGGTGGCAGGAGCGTTTCCGAGGCGCCCGCTTCTTCCCCTGACCCGCCATCGACACCGAGACCGCCAGAGGCAGGCGTTTCTCCGCCGCCACCTTCGCCTCCGTTCACCTCGCTTGCGTCGTCGCCTGAGCTGGGAACTACGACGATCTGCGGAGCGCCGGTGGCGAGCGTGCCGGCCGCGCTGGGGCCGATCGCGACGCCGATGAAGAGGCCGAAGCCGAGCGCCATCGCGCTCAGCGGCGCGGCCCAGCGGCGATCGGTGACGACCAGCGAGACGGCGCGAAGGAACTGGTTGGAGACTCGGATCACGGCGGCGGCACCGGGGTCGGCTGAACAGGGGAAGTCCCGCTCGCCGAGCTGCGCTCCATCAGGTCTTTTCCGCACTGCCAGCAGAAGACCGAGCCGCGCGCGTAGAGCGCTCCGCAGGAGCCACAGGCGCCCGCGGCGGCGGCCTCATCGAGCCGCAGCACCCGCTCGATCTCGGCCAGCTCCGCGTCGACCTGCTGCAGCTTCGCGGCCTGGCGGGTGAGCACATCGAGCCGGAAGTGATCGCGGATCGCCATCTCGTAGGCGAGGCCACCGAGGTCCCACTGCAGCTCGGTCAGCTGCGCGGAGAGGGCGTCGCGGCGTGCCTGGAGGTCATCGCTCATTCGATCGCCGTTCCCTTCGAGCCGCCACCCGGCGCCTTGTTGTCGGCGGGCGGCGCCTTCCCTGGCGTCGCGATTTCGTTCGGCAGTTTGGCGCTCGATTCCGAGTATTCCTGCGGGCTCTGGTTTTCCAGCGCTTCGAGTTCTTCGTCGCTCGCCACTGCGTCGGCCGGCGGCGCCTTGACGGCTTTTTCTCCACCCTTCGACTTTCCCTTCGCGCCGAGGTTGAGCGCGCCACCCTTTTCATTCGCTTTTCCGCTGGCCGTCGCTTCGCCAGCATCCGCGGCGCTGCCACCCTCTCCTTCCACTCGCACGACGGGTGGAGGCACGGGAGCGCCGGCGTTGCTGTCGCCGCGTCCGATCAGGACGCCGACCAGCAGCATCAACCCGAGCACAGCGATCCCCCCCGCCGCCGCGAGCGGCGTGAAATCGCGCGCGGGTTTCTCGTCCGGCTGCGCCGCCGCCGGAGCGGGAGTCGCCACGGGTACAGCCTGGGAATCGCCTGGCGTCCGCTCGCCGGGGGCATAGCGCCGAAAGTCGACCCGGGGTTCGCCGCGACGGCGGCCGCAGTTGAGGCAATAACGCTGGTCGGGGGCGAGGGAGGCTCCGCACTCGCGGCACTGCTCCAGCTCTCCCCCACTCGAGGTCTGATGATTGCGATCTGTCATGGCTGCTCCTGACCAGGCAGGCTCGGGAATTCGGTCACCGTCACCTCGGCGTCACGGGGATCGCCGATGAAGAAGATGTCGTAGGGCGCCGGTTTGGCCCCCGCCTTGAAGTGTTCGATCGCGCCCCGCCCCGCGGCGACGATCCGGCCGCCCTGCCGGGCGACCCCGTAGAGCAGCAGGCGCTGGATGTCCTCGCCACTTTCGTTGACGATCTCGCCGCTCGCAGCCACTCCAGTGAAGGGGTCGCCCTTGAGCTTGGGCGCCGAGACGGAGACCTGCGGCTGTTGGCCGCTGAAGGTCTCCTCGCTGGCGCCCACCTTGACCTCGACCTTGGCCGGCTTGCCGGCGACCAAGACCTGATCGTTGACCCAGGCGACCTCCCCACCGGCCGCAATGAAGGGCACCGCCGCCAGGGCAGGCTCGAGGCCGGGCGTGGTGTTGGTGTAGACGCTTTTGCCTTTGGCGTCGAGGACGTCGATCGCGATCGGGACGTCGATCAGGTCCTTGCTGGAGTCGTTGCGAAGCTCGACGACGACGGCGGTGCCGACTTCGTCCGTGAGCAGCGTCGTGTCGAGCACTTTGACGTCCTTGCTCTCCTTGGTGATCGTCACCCCCTTCTCCTGTTTCACGGGGCCGAGTTCGGCGGCGATCTTGGCGCTCTTGTCCTGGGTCGATTCGCAGCCGGAGGAGACCAGCGCCACGCCAGCGAGGGCGACCGTGATCGGGAAGGTGGCGCGCGGCATCATCCGAACGCACCCCCGACGTACTCGCGGGTGCGCTCCTCGCGCGGCGAGCCGAAGACCTGCTCGGCGGGCCCATACTCGATCAGCTCACCCAGGTACATGAAGCCGACGTGATCGGCGATCCGCAGCGCCTGCTGCATGTTGTGGGTGACGATCACCACTGCCACCTCCTCGCGCAGCTTCAGGATCAGCTCCTCGATCACCTGGGTCGAGCGCGGGTCGAGCGCGGAGCAGGGCTCGTCGAGCAGCAGCACCTCCGGCCGGGCCGCCAGGGCGCGGGCGATGCAGAGCCGCTGCTGCTGACCGCCGGAGAGGCGCAGTGCCGGGTGATCGAGGGTGGCACCGACCTCGTCCCAGAGCCCGGCCCGGACCAGCGCATCGGCGACATAGTCATGCAGCGCCTCCTTCCCCGGCCGCCGCGAACCCTGCTCGCGCAGGGCGTAGGCAACATTGTCGAAGACGCTCATCGGGAAGGGGTTGGGCTGCTGGAAGACCATGCTGACCCGCCGCCGCAGCGCGGTCACCTCCATCTGGTCGACGTCTCCCCCATCGAGAGTGATGCGACCACCGCGCACCGCCGTGGGCGTGATCTCGACCAGGCGGTTGAGCGAGCGCAGCAGGGTCGTCTTCCCGCAACCGGAGGGGCCGATCAGGGCCAGAACCTCGCCCTGGCGCACCGGAATCGAGACCTGGTTGACGGCGACCTTCTCGCCGTAGGCGATCGTCACCTCTTCGCAGCGCATCCGCTCCACCTTCGGCGCCGAGCTCGGCTCGCGGCGGCGCACCGGCGCGAGGAGGCTGCCGTTGCCGTTCCCCTGCAGCGGGACGTACCTGTTGCCGGGCGGCGGCTGGACCACGGTC
>DASUIY010000266.1:0-2005 GCA_036279555.1 Solirubrobacterales bacterium
CGATCCCGGGGCTCTCGCGCCTCGCCGGCCGGGTTGCCTCGGGCAGCCGCACGATCGACCGCAGCGATCGCGTCTTCGCCAACGACCGCCGCGTCCGCTTCACCGAGATGGAGTACGGCGTCCCCCGCGAGCACGGCCCGGAGGCGGCGCGGCGGGTGATCGAGTGGGTGCGCTCCAACCGCTACCCGGTCTTCTTCCCGATCGAGATGCGGGTCGCCGCCGGCGACGACGCCTCGCTCAGCCCCTCGCACGAGCGCGACACCGCCTACATCGCCGTGCACCAGTACCGCGGCATGGAGTGGCGCCCCTACTTCGAGGCGGTCGAGTCGATCATGGACTCCTACGGCGGCCGCCCCCACTGGGGCAAGCGCCACTTCTTGACGACGGCAACGCTGTCGCAGCGCTACCCGCGCTGGTCTGCGTTCCAGGCAGCTCGCGACGAGTTGGACCCCGGCCGTGTCTTCACCAACGAGTACGCCGAGCGCGTCCTGGGCCCCTAGCCAGGCGGCCTAGAGGAATGTTTTTCCTTCGCCGCGGTAGGTCGGGACGACGTCGACGATCTCCTCGCCTTCGACCAGGTGGAGGGCGTCGAAGCGCTCGCAGAGCTCGCCGGCCTTGGCGTGGCGCATGTAGACGCGGTCGCCGATCTGCAGGTCGCGGGCGGGCGGGCCGCTGAGGGGAGTCTGGACCTCTCCGGCGCCCTCCTCGGCGTCGAGCTCGAGCCCGGCGGGCAGCCAGGGCGAGGGAAGGCGGGCGGCGTCGCCGCTGCCCGAGGCGAGGTAGCCGCCGCCGAGCGCCGTCGCGACGCCCGCGGCCGGCTTGCGCACGATCGGCAGGGCGAAACCGGCGGCGGGGGTGAGGGAGAAGCGGCTGTAGTGATCGAAGAGGGCGGGGGCGTAGAAGCCCGAGCCGGCGGCGATCTCGGTGACGGCGTCCTCGGCGCTGGTCAGCTCGAGGCTGCCGGTGCCGCCGCCGTTGACGATCGGCAGCTCGGCGAACTCGCGGATCGCGGCGACGACGACGGCGCGGCGCTCGGCCAGCTCGGCGGCGGAGCGCCGCTGCATCGTGCGGATCGCGGCGCCGCGGAACCGGCGTCCGGGGGGTTCGTCGCCGACGCCGGCGATCTGGCCCTCGTAGGACATCAGCGCGGCGAGCTCGAGCTTCGGGCGGCGCTCGATCTCCTGCGCCAGCGCCACTGCCTGCTCGACCGTGTGCACCGGGGAGCGCTTGGGCCCGACCTTGATCCGGCCGCCCATCGCCCACCAGCCGGCGTCGAGGTCGATGCAGACGCGCACCGGCGCCGCGTCCGCGCCCAGGACCGACTCGATCGCGTCGAGGTGCTCGCTGCAGTCGACCATCACGATCGGGGCCTCGGCCGGGCTTGCGACAGAGCGCAGCGCCAGCTCGCCAAGTGCCGCGGTGTCCGCGGTGGGGTAGGCGAGCAGCAGGTTCTCGAATCCGCACTCGGCCAGCCAGAGCGTCTCCGGCAGGGTGAACGTCATCAGCCCGGCGTAGCGCTCGTCCCGGCCGAAGATCCGCTCCAGGACGCCGCGGCAGCGCACCGACTTGCTCGCCACGCGGACCGGCTTGCCGCCCGCCCGCTCCAGCATCGCGTCGGAGTTCGCCCACATCGCGTCGAGGTCGACGAAAGCGAACGGCGCCTCCACCTCCTCGAAGATCTGCTCCAGCTGTGCGTGCGAGCGGCCGGACACGACGATGAGACTAGCCGCGCCGCCGGGCACTAGCTTGAACTGACTCCAAGTTCTCCCGACACTTCTCGGGAGATCGATAGCCCTTCAAGCGAGACAGCCCCCGACCCAGCTGGGTCGGGGGCTGTCCGCGTTGCGACTCAGGCTCCTGGCTTCACGCGAGGCTGTCGCATAAACCCCCTGCTTTTCGGTCCGTTCACGCCGAGAAAATGGGTCATGCCTCAGAACTTCCTCAGCTGTGACCGTGACCAGCCAATGCTGCTGCCGCCGGACCTCCGCGACTGGCTCGCCGAAGA
>DASUIY010000267.1:0-3470 GCA_036279555.1 Solirubrobacterales bacterium
ACCCGGCCGTCTCTCGCTCCTCGTCGCGCTCGGCGTGCCCGTGGCGGGTTTCTTCGCACCCGACGCCCTGCGTCAGCGCCGGGAGAGGCTGCGCCGCCGCCGCCTCGTCGCGGCCCTGCCCGACGCCCTCGACCTGCTCGCCGTCGCCGTCGCGGCCGGCCGCAGCCCGGCCGCCGGCTTCGCCGAGCTGGCGGACGGGGGAGAGGGGCCGCTGGCCGAGGAGATGCGGATGGCCGTCGCCGAGCTCTCCTGCGGCCGCCCGCTGGCCGAGACGCTCCGGTCCCTGCGCGCGAGGGTGCCCGGGGGCGAGATGGCCGCGCTCTGCGCCTCGATCGAGCGTTCGCGCCGCTACGGGTCGCCCCTCGCCGAGCAGCTCCGCCGCCAGTCGAGCGCCCTGCGCCGCGACCAGCGCCGTGCGGTCGAGGAGCGCGCCGCCCGCGCCGCCCCCAAGATCCAGCTCGTAGTCGCCCTGGTCCTCGTCCCCTCGGTCCTGCTGATGATCGTCGCCGCGCTGATCGCCAACGCGGACATCCTGCTCGGCGGCTTCAGCGGTTAGCCGTCTCCAACGACTCTTCGCGCAGGCGCCGGGCGACCGTGGCCGTGGCGGTGCGGATGACGTCGAGCTCGGCGGCGGACTTCTTGTGGCCGTTGACGTAGCAGCAGAGCTTGCCGCCGACGAGCTCGAAGGCGAACTTCTTCGGCGCTTCCTCGCCGAGCCAGACGACGAAGGTGGGGGAGAAGAGCCGTCGCAGCCAGACCTGATCCTGCTCCTTCAGGGAGAAGATCTCGTAGTTCTCGTCGAGCGCCTCGCTCTCCAGCTCGACCCGCTGCCTCGATTTGCGGAAGGCGTCCTCGAGGCCCTCGAAGACCTGGAGGCCGAACTTGCGCCGGCAGAGGAGCTCGGGAACCTGCGTGGCGCACTCGGGAACTTCGACCAGGCCGATCGTGTAGGGGTAGTAGCTGGTCTGCCGATCTTGGCCGGAGCCGGTCGTTTCCTCATAGGTGTAGAGGGCAAGCAGGCCGTCGACGTCCTCGGCGAGCGGGCCGGCGAAGCTGTGCTCGGTGTAACGGTCGCTGCCCCTGCACAGCAGCGGCGTCACCGATTCCACTTCCTTGCGGCCGGATAGGGCCATGCCGCGCTGGTCGGCGTAGACCGCGAAGAAGGCGGCTTCGGAGTGCCGGTCGGCGATCGCGAAGACGATCAGCAAGGAGATCAGCAGCATCGCGACGGCGGCCCCGGCGCCGATCGCCGCGCCGAGGTAGATCGCGCCGGCGATTCCCGCCGCCAATACGAAGATCGCGATGACGATCCAGGTCAGCGGCCGGCCCAGCAGCTGCTTGAAGTGGAAGCCGCGCAGGTCGTTGGCGTCGTCGGGCGCATCCACGGGCGTGGCTGAGCTTATCCCCCTTATATGGCGGTCAAACTCAGACACGCCCGGGTGAGAAGGGAGAGACGGGGATGCAAATGGGCTTGCAGGATGGGGTCGTGTTGCAAAGTGGGGGAAAGTGGGGTAGTGTGCCGCTCGAGTTGAAGCCCAGGACCGGGGTGGTGAGGCTCCTCCCACCTCATCACTCCGGTCCTAACTCTCTTCCCAGCACTCCACGCACAGCTCGCACGGAAAGGAACCGGCGGTGGCATTTCGGGGCCTCTACGAGCACAGTCTCGACTCCAAGGACCGGCTCACGGTTCCCTCCAGGTTTCGGGCGGCGCTTGCCGATGGAGTGGTTCTCTCCAAGGGCTTCGATCCCTGTGTCTGGGTGCACACGACCGAGGAGTTCGAGCAGCTATCCGACCGCTTCCTCTCGCCGCACAGCCCATTCGGGCGCGACGCCCGCCAGCTGCGCCGCCGCTTCCACGGCGGCTCCTTCGACGAGAAGCTCGACTCCGCCGGTCGCATCCGCGTGCCCAGGCCGCTGATCGAGCACGCCGGCCTCTCCGGGTCCTGCGTCGTGATCGGGGCGGGGGAGTACCTGGAGATCTGGAACGCCGAGGACTGGGCCAGGCAGGAGGCCGAGCTCGACTCCTCCGCGCCGGAGATCGCCGAGGGCCTGGCCGCGAACGGAGCGTCTGAGTGAGATGGCGGCCCGTGCGCAATCAGCCCCGGCCCACCGCACCCCGCCCCTAGACCGCGCAACCCTTCTCTATATGCCGACCGAGCACAAACCCGTCCTCGCCCCCGAGCTCCTCGCCCTGCTGGCGCCTGAGCCGGGGCAGACCGCCGTCGACTGCACCTTCGGCGGCGGCGGCCACGCCCGCCGCGTCGCCGAGGCGATCGGGCCGAGCGGGACGCTCGTCTGCATCGACCGCGACCCTGCCGCCGAGGCCCGCTTCGAGGCGTTCGCCGCCGAAGCCCCGTGCGCGACCCGCCTGATCGGCGCCGACTTCGCGGCAGGTCTTCGCACCCTGCGCGGCGAAGGCATCCACCCAGAGATGGTCTACATGGATCTGGGGATGTCCTCGATGCAGGTCGACGCCTGGGAGCGAGGCTTCTCCTATTCCTACGACGCGCCGCTCGACATGCGCATGGACACCCGCCAGCAGCTGAGCGCAGCCGACATCGTCAACGAGTGGCCCGAGGCGCGCCTGGCCCAGGTGCTGCGCCGCTTCGGCGAGGAGCGCTACGCGGGCGGGATCGCTCGCGAGATCGCCCGTCGCCGGCCGCTCGCCACGACCGCGGAGCTCGTGGACGCGATCAAAGCCGGCATGCCCGCATCGGCCCGCTTCGGCGGCGGGCACCCGGCCAAGCGAACCTTCCAGGCGATCCGGATCGCCGTCAACGGCGAGCTCGACTCGCTGGAGGATGCGCTGCCCACGGCCTGGGGCATGCTGCCGGTCGGCGGCCGCCTCGCCGCGATCTCCTTCCACTCGCTGGAGGACCGCCAGGTGAAGCGCTTCATGGCGGAGCGCGCGCGCGGCTGCGTCTGCCCGCCCGAGCTGCCCGTCTGCGTCTGCGGCCGCGAGCCCGAAGCCGAGCTGCTGACCCGCCGCGCCGTCGCCCCCGGCCCCGACGAGGTGGCGGCCAACCCACGCTCGAAGTCCGCCCACCTGCGCGCGGCGGTCAAGGTCGCCGAGACCGTCGAGGCTGCCGCCTGATGGCCGCCGCCGCGACAGCCCGAACGGCGGCGCCGGCACGGGCGCCGGTCCGCAAGAAGGCCCCGGCGCTAAGAGCCGCGCCGGCGCGCAAGCCGGCACGCAAAGCCTCCCCGCCGAGACGGGCGCCGGCCCGCCGTCCCGGCGCCCAGCTGATCCCGATCGCGGTCGGCACGGCGACCGCCGTCCGGCACCTGCCCGACTCCAGCCTGATGGTGCGGATGACGCGGGGCCGTGCCTGGATCGGCGTGCTCGGCCTGCTGCTGGCCGGGATCGTCGCGATCAACGTGGCCACCCTCAGTCTTTCCGCTGCCGCCGGGGGCATCGATCGCAATATTCAGGCGCTTGAAGAGGAGAACTCGCTGCTGCGCGGCCGCGA
>DASUIY010000268.1:0-2097 GCA_036279555.1 Solirubrobacterales bacterium
AGGGGTTCCGCGCGCGACGCAGACGGTGCGGATCATCTCCTTGGGCACGTTGTTGGCGAGCAGCTGCTTGATCAGGTGCGCGGTGCCGCGAACGTGTTGCGGGGTCCAGCGGAAGAAGACCGCCCAGGTGCGCTCGAAGCGGCGGTCATGGCGGGTGAGCGCCAGCAGCTGGCTGTCGGTTCCGGCGCCGACGTCGATGAAGGTGTAGGGCCAGCGGGAAGCCAGGGTTTCGATCACTTCGTTGATCGGTTTGTACAGCGACTCCGGATCGGCGATGTCCCGCCACTCGGCCTCGCCGAGGAGGACCCGGAAGGATGGGTCGTCGCCCAGGTTGTGCAGCGCGTCGCGCACCCCCGGGCTGGCGCAGTTGCTCTGCACGTCCACCAGCAGGTCCCTGTCCTCGAGCAGCGCGCCCACCTCGCGCTGCCGGTTGCCCGTCTGCGGGTTGGGGAGGAAGGAGTGGAGGCCGCGGCCGACCTTCGTCCCCGTCTCGTAGCCGTCGAGCTCGAGCACCGAGCCCAGCGTCGGAGCCCCCAGGTCGAGGTCGACCATGCAGACGCTGTTGGCGGGGCTGAGCGCCAGGCGATAGGCGACGTTGGCCATCGTGGTCGTGCGGCCCGCGCCGCCCTTGAACGACACCCCGATGACGACGGGGGGCTTTGACATTCAGGAACCTCCGTTCGTATCGCCTACCGAGACCACTTTCCCCAGCAGCTCCTGCGCCTCGCCGAGAACCGCCGAGGCGCCGACTTCCTCTTTGAGCTCCTGCAGCTCCCTAAGGCTCGCGAGGAAGGGGGCCCTCTTCGTGGTCGCCGTCTGGGCGATCCGCCACTCGAGCTCGGCCAGCATCTCGTCGGCGAGCGCGGAGCTCTGCCGCGCGGCGCTGGGCCGCGCCTGGCGCAGCTGCACGAGAGCGACGAGGGCCTCGACCACCCGCTCCGTCATGTACCAGGAGTTCACGCCCTTCCAGGGCTCGTTGTCCCCGCTGAAGCCTTTCTGCAGGCGCAGCCCCCGCATGTTCCAGAGCTCCTTGGGCGGCCAGCTGGCCCAGGCGCGGCCGGTCAGGGGGGCGCTCCCGGCCGAGCGTGCCTTGCGCGCGGCCAGATGGCGCCAGGACGCTTCGATGATCGTCCGCAGGCGCTCTTGCGCGTCCTCGCCCGGGGTCGACTGCGCGAGCTTGGCGACGAGCTTGAGCAGCTGGGGAGCGAAGTCGTAGATGCGCAGGGAGACCGGAATGCCGTCGCTGTCGGGGGCGGGCTCGAGGCGCAGGGCCTTCCCGGGGTAGTGCAGGCGCAGGGCCGGGTCGTCGGCGCCGCCTTCGTCGACCCTGGGGTGCCGGGTGATGCGAGCCCGCTGCGCGAGCTCCTCCGAGACCCGGATCAGGCAGTCGAGCAGCTCGGGATCGTCAACGGTGGCGGAGCGTTCGCCGCCGACGACGATGCGAGCGACGAGCAGGGTGTAGTACTCGTCCTCGTCGTAGTCGGGGGTGCGCCACGGCACGTCTTCGAGGCGCCAGATGCCGGAGAGGGGCTGCCGCGCCCGGGCCAGAGCGCTCCAGTAGCGGGTGGTGACCGAAGCGCAGAATGCGAGCTCGGCGGCAAGGGCGGCCTGCTCGGGCGTAAGGATGTCCGAGGAGATGACGGTCTGACTGGTGACGTCGCGGATGCCGTCCAGGGCCACGACCGTCGAGTAGAGATAGGGCGCCTCCTGGGCCGGCCAGCCATGGCCGGGGATGACGTTGCGGGCTCGTCCCCAGGAAAAGCCGCATTCCCAGGGCCGGTCGGTGCCGAGATCCAGTTCGAGATATCGCTCCACCTGGGAACGAGCCCGGTCCATCTCCGTGCCATGTGGGAAGCGCGTTCCCTCACCGTCGAGGCCCGGTGGCTGGCGTGCCACGTAACCCCACTGGTCGTCGGTGCTCTGCACCGCGACGAAGCTGTCCCTCAGCCCCTGCATCGCGGCGGTGAGGCGCTTCTCGGCCAGGGCGATGACTTCGTCGAGGTCGATTGCGGGGAGCTGCTCGCCCCGCAGCGCCTGGGACAGCTCAGCTCGTGTGTCGGAATCCTCGAGGCCGCGGAGAACCGTCAGCGCCTGGAT
>DASUIY010000269.1:0-4488 GCA_036279555.1 Solirubrobacterales bacterium
CGCCGCCCTCGCTCTTTTGCATCGCCGGGTCCGAGCCCGAGGCGCTGCCGTCGCTGTCGTCATCGCCGCAGCCGGCGACCATTAGGGCCACTGCGGCAAGTGGGAGAAGTAGAAGTGCAAAGCGCCTCATGGTCGAGCCTCCTTTGTCGCGGCGTTCTGACGGCGCCGTCTCGGCCCGCCTTATCCCGTGATCGTCGAGACCCAGGCGGCGCAGCTGGCTGGCGCCTGGCAGACCACGTTACCCACGTCGCTTCAGCGCGCCCCCATACGCTGCCATCCGTCACGCCACCCAGCGAGACCGAGGAAGAACGAGATGACCACACTGCGTTGCCGGACGGGGGACGGCACCAGGCGTTACTGTGTGAGGCGGTGAGCCGGGAAGACTGGTCGGCAATGCTCGTCGCCGACCCCGAAAGGCTCCCTTGGCAATTGCCGTCGCCACCTTCCTGATCGCCCTGGCGATCATCGCCAGCGAGAAGCTGCACCGCACCAACGTCGCCCTGCTCGGCGCCGCGATCGTCGTCCTCTTCGTCGGCGACTTCTCCCAGGAGCAGGCGATCGAGTCGGTCGACTTCAACACGATCGGCCTCTTGGTCGGGATGATGATCCTCGTCTACCTGACCCAGCAGACCGGCGTCTACGACTACGTGGCGATCCGCGCCGGGCAGATCTCCGGCGGGCGCTCCTTCGCGGTGACGATGAGCCTGGCTGGGATCACGGCGATCCTCTCCGCCTTCCTCGACAACCTGACGACGATCCTGCTGATCGCGCCGATCACCTTCCTGCTCGCCGACGCGCTCGACATCGACGCGGTGCCGCTGCTGATCATCGAGGTGATCGCCTCCAACATCGGCGGCACCGCGACCCTGATCGGCGACCCGCCGAACATCATCATCGCCGGCGCCACCGGGCTCAGCTTCAACGCCTTCATCGTCAACTTGGCGCCGATCGTGATCGTCACCTTCGCGGTCATCGTGCCGCTGCTCTACCTCGTCTTCCGCCGCCACCTCCAGGTCGACGAGAAGAACCGGGCGGCGGTTATGGGGCTCAATGCGGCCGCATCGATCCGCGACGCGGCCGAGCTGCGCCGCACCGGCCCGGTCCTGGCGCTGACCGTGCTCGCCTTCTTCGCCCACCAGGCACTCCATGTCGAGCCGGCGACCGTGGCCCTGACCGGGGCGGCGGTCGGGTTGCTGGTGACGAGGGTCAACCTCGAGAAAGCGCTCTCCAGCATCGAGTGGACCACCCTCTTCTTCTTCATCGGCCTCTTCGTGATGGTGGGGGCGCTGGAGGCGACCGGCGCGATCGGCCACATCACCGAGGCGGTGAAGGACGTGACCGGCGGCGAGCGCACGGCGGAGCTGCTGGGGATCGTCTGGGTCGCGGCGATCGGCTCGGCGGTAGTCGACAACATCCCCTTCACCACGGCGATGATCCCCGTCGTCAAGGAACTGCAGGAGTCGGCTGGCGCGACTGGCGACGACGCCTACTGGTGGTCGCTGGCCCTGGGCGCGTGCTTCGGCGGCAACGCGACGATGATCGCCGCCGCCGCCAACGTCGCCGCCGCCGGGCTCGCCGAGCGCGCCGGCACGCCGATCGGCTTCATGACCTTCCTGCGAGTCGGTCTCCCTGTGACCTTTATCTCGATCGTCATGGCGACCGGCTACATCGCAATCCGCTACATCGCGCTCTGAGGAGGAGACGACCATGCCCGACTCCATCGTCAACAAGGCACTGCGGGAGATAGAGCCGCTCGGCGCCGATGAGCTGGTCGGCCCGGCCGCGCGGCGGGTGGTCGACGCCGGCCTGCCGGCGCTGCCGGCGGTCGAGGCGGACGGGCGCTTCGCCGGAATCTTCGGCGAGCGTGAGTTCATGGCAGCGCTCTTTCCCGGCTATGTCGGCGAGCTTGCCTCCGCGGCGATGGTCTCGCGCTCGGTCGACGAGACGATTGAGCGGCGCAGCGGCTGCGCGGCGGAACCGATCCGCCGCTACCTGACCACCGACCACGTCGTGGTCGAGGACAACTACTCAGACACCCAGCTCGCCGAGCTCTTCCTCCACCACCGGGTCCTGATCGTCCCGATCGCCACTGGGGGCAGGATTCACGCGGTCGTTACCCGATACGACTTCTTCAGCGAGCTGGTGGCTCGGTTCGGGGAGATCGCTGAGGATGGCCCTGCCTGAAACGTGCGCCAAGGTGGCGGCTACTGCGCCTGAACGGTCATCGAGAGGCTCCCTCGTTGGAGGCAATAATATGACCACTTATGGGGCTCTTGAGGGATGTGTTTTCCGGCGGCTGCGATCACTCCCGGCGACTGCTCCCCCCCGACGCCCCTGCCACCCTCGAGTCCTTCGGGCGGTCCGAGGGTCCCGCGCCGGGTGGCGACATGATTGCCGGCCTCGACCTAGGACGAATCGTGGGGAAAGCCCTCGAAGTTGAGCCCGACCGCGTGCTCGACGAGATAGTCGAGGCGTGCGATGCCGTCGGCGGCTGGTCTTACTACGGCGCCTGGGACATCCTCAGCACGCACGCCTCTGATCGCCAGGAGGATCCCCGCTACATACATATCGTCGACGGGCTGCTCGACACCTTGGTGGAGGAAGGCTACGGGCCAGGCGACATTCCAATGGCCCTGACCGCTCGGGCAATCGAGCGACAGCGCGCTGAGCATGCAGCCAGCCCGGAGACGGAGAGCGTCCCCGAGTCCGAGCCGGAGATTCCTCCGCTGGCCGACGGGGAGCGGCGCCTGCTTCAGGTCGTCGATCGACCCGACGGCAACCAGAACAAGATCTATCTCATGCACCGCCGCCCTCCTGACTACGAGGATCACCGGTTCGTCGCCGTGATCCATCACTCGGAGTCCACGGATTTCGACTTCGATACGACCACGGCGTGGCAGGGTGGCGCGGATGAGCGGACTGCCTACATCAGGGTTGCGGAGGCCTACGCGAATTCTCGGACTGCCTCATGCGGGTACTGGCTCGAGCCGAACCTCCAGTGGTTCGCCGATCGTGTGAGATGAGCATTCGGACCACCTAGGGAGTGGCGTCTTTGGAGTGACAAGCCTTCAATTTGCGCGTATGGGTTCTCCGGCTGAAGTGGGTTTGAGATCTTCCCCTTCCCAGATGCCATCTACGTTTCGCAGATGCGTCGCGCCGCGAGTTTCAGCCTGAGAAGTCACGACGCTTCGAGCAGCCGCCGCCATGCGAGGTCGAGGCGGACACGGTTAGGCCGGTCGCGGCGCCGGCTCCGACGACAACTGGCGCGACGAGGCGAAGGCTGGTGCGACCCTGCAATAGCATTCGTGATGCTGATCGACGACCTTCCCCCAGAACCGCGCCCGCGGGCGCATTGACGGCCAACTGATGCCCTGGGAGTTGATCGTGGCGCTGCTGCTCGTTCTCGCTAACAGCTTCTTCGTCGCCGTCGAGTTCTCCGTCGCACGTCTTCGGCCGACGATGGCGGAGGAGATGGTCCGCGAAGGGAAGCCCGGCTCGAAGTCGGCGCTGCACGCGGTCCAGCACATCGACTCATACCTCTCGGCCTGCCAGCTGGGGATCACGGTCTCGTCGCTGGGACTGGGCGCGATCGGCGAGCCCGCCTTCCACGATCTGCTGGAGCCGATCCTCGGCGACGCCGCGACGATCGCCGGCTTCGGCCTGGCATCGATCGTTGCCTTCCTGATCATCACGACGCTGCATGTGGTGGTCGGCGAGCTCTCGCCCAAGAGCCTCGCGATCGCCCGCACGGCGCCGGTCGTCTTGGCCCTGGCGCCGATCATGCGCGCCTTCTACATGGCGACGAAGCCGGTCGTGGACGGCTTCAACGCGATGGGCAATCTGATCTTGAAGCCGTTCAAGGTGCCGCCCGCCTCCGAGGCGGGGCATCAGCCTCACAGCGAGGACGAGCTGCGCGAGCTGCTGCGCCAGAGCTCGCGCGAGGGACTGATCGAGCGCGGAGAGCAGGAGCTGTCAGACGCCGCGCTCGTGTTCGGGGACATGCGGGCGCGAGAGGTGATGAAGCCGCGTGGGGAGATCGACTACGTGTTGACGAACGACTCGCTGGCCGCCATCGCGGAGCGGGCGATCGAGGCGGGGCGGACCCGGCTGCCGGTCTGCGACCCGGAGGACGGGCTCGACTCTCCGGTCGGGGTGGTGAACGCCAAGGATCTGCTGCCCCTGCTGGTGAAGGGCAAGGACACCTTCGAGCTGGCTTCCATCGTGCGACCGATCGCGCACGTCTCGGAGTCCGCATGGGTGGACGAGGTCCTCCGCCAGATGCGCGAGCAGCGGCTTCACCTCGGCCTGGTCCACGACGAGCACGGCACGGTCGTTGGGCTGCTGACGATGGAGGACATTCTCGAGGAGCTTGTGGGAGAGATCGAGGACGAGTTCGACGTGGACGGCGAGGAGCACTTCCGCGAGCGCGACGGGCGTCTTCACGTGGATGGGCAGGCGCCTGTGCGGGCACTCGCCGAGCGAGTCGGC
>DASUIY010000270.1:0-6669 GCA_036279555.1 Solirubrobacterales bacterium
GGGGAGGCCCCCCGGCGCCGCGCGCTGCCATACCGCCTCCAGCTCCACGGTCATCGCGACGGCTTCCTCCTGGTTGACTATCGTCCAGCCGCCCGTGACGAGGCCGTAATCCTCGGTCCACGGCACCAGCCGAAGGATCTCGCACCGCACGCGGATCGTGTCCCCGGCGGCGATCGGCGCGAGCAGTCGCAGGTCATGGACCCGCCGCAATGCGGCAACACGGCCGTTCGGCACGAGCCCGATCGAGTAGGTGAGCGCCAGCAGAGCGGGTGCGCCGATCCGCCCCGCGGTCGTTCCCTCCGTGTAGAGGCCGGGGTTCCCGCTGACCGGGCTCATCTCCCCGGTCAGGGCGGCGAAGCGGACGATGTCCGCCTCGGTCACCGTGCGGCCTCCGCTGACGTAGCTGTCACCCACGGCGAGCTCGTCGAACGGCCGCAGCCAGACGACGACCCCCTCCCGCACCCGGGTCTCCGCGCCGGCTGGGGACGGAACCGGTCTCACCCCCCTGCCGTGTGCCGGCCGAGCGCCTCTCGGGCCCGCTCGGCCATCGCCGGCATCATCTCGCCGGCCATCGCTTCGAGGCGGCCCAGCTCCATCATGCGCACGTAGAAGTAGACGTGGAGCAGGCCGGCGACGTCGCCGCCGTCGCCGCGCAGCGTGCACTGCACCTCGATGCTCACCTTGCGCCTCGTTCGCAGCCGCTCCGCGGCCGCCGGAACGTCGCCGAGAGCCTCGGCCCGGGAGCGAATGTCCCCGCGGGGCCGGCACACCGGCTTGAAGACCGCCTTCCTGGTCAGCACCAGCGGCATCAGCTTCGTCTCGGGATCCGGCTTGCTCAGCGCGAGGGCATCGCATATCGCGATGCCGGAGGCGACCTCTCCCACGGTGTACACAGCCGCAACCGAGTGCCGGCCATCGGGCTCCACCAGGTGAGGCTGAGAAGGCAGCGTGACCACGGCGGGCGCGTCCGGGCCCTGCCTGTCGAAACGCATTCCAAGGTGAACGTGGAACGGGACCTCGGGGAAGCCGTAGAAGTCGTCCGGATAGCCCGCATCGGCGATGCCGGGGGCGGTGGAGGTCACGCCTCGATCACCACCACCGCGTTGTGACCCCCGAAGGCAAACGAGTTCGAGAGGGCGACCGCTCGTCCATCGCGATCCCCCCCGCCGTTCGTGGGCCGTTCGGGGAGAGGGACCGGATCGCCGGGCACGTAGTTGAGGTCGAGATCCTCGTCCGGCACCTCCAGCCCGACCGTGGGCGGCACGACGCCGCCCCGCAGCGTGAGCAGGGTCGCGATCGCCTCGACCGCTCCGGCCCCGCCGATCGAGTGGCCGACGACCGACTTCGTGGAGCTGATCGGGATCTCGTGCGCGTGCCCGCCGAGGGCGACCTTGAGCGCATTGGTCTCGGCGAGGTCGTTGGCCTCGGTCGACGTTCCGTGGGCGTTCACGTAGTCGACCTCCTCCGGCGCGCGACCCGCATCGTCGAGCGCCGCCCGGATCGCATGCCCGCAGATCTCGCCATCCTCCGCGGGGGCGGTCAGGTGGTAGCCGTCGGTCGAGGCTCCATAGCCGGACAGGTAGCCGAGGATCTCGGCGCCGCGATCCTGGGCCTTGTCCTCGTGCTCGAGTATCAGGATGCCTCCGCCCTCGGCCATGACGAAGCCGTCGCGCCGCTCGTCGAACGGCCGGCACCGGCCCGAGCGCGAGAGCGCCCCGGCCATCTTGAAGGCGGCGAGGATGAACGGCGTCAGGCACGCCTCGGCGCCGCCGACGATGACCGCATCCGCCTCATCCTGCCGCAGCATGCGGAGCCCCTCGCCGATTGCCTGCGCGCTGGACGAGCAAGCCGAGGCTATCGACCTGCTCTCTCCACGAAAGCCATGGGCGATGGCGAGGACGGCCGGCAGCGCGTTCGGCATCGAAACCGGGATGGTGAGCGGCCATACCGCGTCAGGACCGTCCTGTTCGAGGGTCTGGTACTGGTCGAACAGGACCTGCGTCCCTCCCAGCGAGACGCCGAGCACGCAAGCCACCCGGTGTGGGTCGTAGGGCGGCTCGTCGCCCTCCCATCCCGCCTGATCGGCAGCCTCACGAGCCGCAATCGTCCCGAACTGGACGAAACGCTCCGTGCGCCGAACCTGCTTGCGCGACATGAACTGCGCCGGGTCGAACCCGTCGCACCTCCCGACCCCATCCTCGATTCCACAAACCCCATCCCGCCAGCGCTCGTAGAGGGTGTCTGCGCCGACCCCGAGCGGGGTCACCGCTCCGACGCCGGTGATCGCGGCCGAGCCTTCGCTCACTTCAGGTAGCCCAGCAGGACCTGCTGGGCATCTCCAAGCGTTTTCACGTCCTCGAAGTCGTCCGGATTGACCTCGATCCCATACTCCTGATGCAGGATCTGCGCCAGCTCGAACATGTCGAGCGAGTCGATCTCCAGATCCTCGAGCGTCGCCTCGGGACTCATCATCTCCGGATCTGCGCCGAATTCGACGAGCGCTTCCAGTATCCGCGCACCCATCTTCTCGGCGCTCGGCGGGGTCTTCAGCTCCATCATTCCTCCTCGTTTTCACTGTCCACTGCTATGCCGACGGGGGCCGGACGGCCGCGTGGCGAGAAGATGGCCAGCCCGGCGGTCAGGCCTCCGTCGATGTTGATCGTCGCGCCGTTGACGTAAGCGGCATCCTCGGAGCTCAGATAGCGGACCAGCGCGGCCACCTCCTCCGGCCGCGCCACCCGCCGGGGAGGCATCGCCGCCTTCCATTCCTCCTCTATCTCCCCGACGAAGCCCGTGTCCACGAGGCCCGGCGCGATCGCGTTGACCGTGACCCCCCGGCGGGCCACCTCTATGGCAACCGTTCGCGTCAGGGCATCGAGGCCCGCCTTCGACGCCGAGTAGGCGGACTGACCCGGCAGCGGCCGCCCCGTGGAGATCGACGAGATATTGACGATGCGCCCGTAACGCCGCCGGATCATCGGCCCCAGGGCACGGCGGATCGTGTGGAAGGGCCCGGTGAGGTTCACCTCGAGCACACGCGCCCAATCGTCCGGCGGGAGGAACCCGACGGGGAGATCCCGCCTGACCCCTGCGTTGTTCACCAGCACCAGCACCGGCCCGAGCTCATCCTCAGCTCGCTCGAACATCGCGTCGACGGCGACCGGGTCGGCAACGTCGGCCTCGATCGCGAGCGCGGCCCCGCCCCGCTGCTCGATGCGGGCGACGACGGCTGCCGCCTCCTCCGCGGCGGTCCCGTAGTTCACACACACACGCCAGCCGTCGGCCGCCAGGGTCTCGGCGATCGTCGCGCCCATCCCCCGCCCGGCACCGGTCACCAGTGCGCATCCTTCAGATGGACTCTCGGCCGCGAAATGGCGAGCGTCGCCGTTTGCCTTGTCTCTGCCCGCCATAGGTCTCGGTATACCTAATGCCGGTCCCACCCACAAATTCTCAGCGACCCGGTCCGTACGCCTTTGCCAGAGCCCAGGCAACGCGTAGGTTCCCTCCTATGACCGCACCGGCAGCCGGCACCGAGGCCTTTGTCGCATATACGCGCGCGACCATCGCCGAGGTGAGCTCCACGCGTGTCGTCGTCGAGCAGCCGGCGGCCCCCGAGCTCGACAACCACGTTGGCGTGAGGCACGCAAGCGCACTGCACAGCGCCGGGTACGAGGCGTCGAGAGCGCTGGTGGCTGCGGCTCTTGGCGAGCGGCACCGATCCGGGGATCTCCGTCTCGAGGAAAGTGAGATCAGCTACACGGCGGTCGGCCTGGGACCTCTCACCACCACCGCCGAACCGACCGGGGAGGGGTGGGACAGGCTGCCGGTCGAGTCCCCCGGGGAGATGCACGGCATCACCCTGACCTCAACCGTCACGACCACGAACGAGGAGGGCAAGGTCGTCGCCCGCCTCCGCGTCCGCTGGGCGCTGGCACTGGGGGACCAGCACGCCTAGCGGCTTTCGAGCCACTCGATCACGAGCCGAGCCACCTCCTCGCCTCGGTCCTCGGGTAGGAAATGCCCGGCGCCCGGCACGACGACCGGAGCCTCCCGGCGCAAGGCGCCGGCAACCCAGCGGCCCAGCTCGAGGGGGAAGAGGATGTCCGACTCCCCCCAGAGGATCAGCGTCGGGCGCTGGTCCTTTCGCATTGCCTTCATGGTCCGCCAGCAGGCCTTGGCCGCGGGCAGGTCGGCCGAGCGCGGGATGACCCGGAGCGGAAACGCCCGTGCACCCGCCTTGGACGCCGCGTCGTGGAAGGGAGCCTCGTAGCCGGCGAGGACGTCCGGCGCCGGAGCCTCGGCGCAGCCCGCCCGGACGAGGTCGCCGATCGAGATGTCGGGGGTCTCCTTCACGTAGTCGTGCGCCTGCCACCAGACGGGCGGCATCGTCTGGCGCCCGGTGAAGAACGGGGTGTCGACGAGGACGAAGGCGCTGAAGCGCCAGGCCGCCTCGGTGCCCAGTCGCAGGCCGATCGGCCCACCCCAGTCGTGCCCGATCAGCACCACGTCGCGCAGATCGAGAAGCTCCATCACGTGCCGGCATGCCGCCGTGTGACGGTCGTAGCTGTACCACTCGAGATCAGTCGGCTTGTCCGAGCGCCCGAAACCGGGGTAGTCGACCGCGACGCAGCGGTATCCCGCTTCGCGGGCCCGGGGGATCACCCGGCGGAAGAGGAACGACCAGGTCGGCTCGCCGTGGAGCATCAGCAAGGGGCGGCCCTCCCCCTCGTCCACGTAGGCGATCCTCAGCCCTCGCCATTCCGTGTACCGGGGAGCGAAACCGAATGCCGGCAGGGCGGCGAACCGCTCCTCGGGCGTTCGCACGGCCTCCACGGCGGCCAGGCCCGTCGCCTGTTCGCGACTCGCTACCGGATCATCCATGAATCGGCGGGCTGAGGCTGCGTCTCCGCCGGCGAAGTCGTGCGCTGGGAGTAGGGAACCCACGTCACGAAGCCCCCGCTCGCGCTGTCGGTCGGCCGGGCGCAGGGAGGCTCCGGCGCCTCGATCCCCGCGGGCTCGAAGAGCCGTTCGGAAAACTCGTGTGCGAGCCAGGACATTTTGTCCACACCCCGCATGATGCGTTCCCGCACGTCGTCCTTGCTCATCGGCTGGGACGAGATCTCGAACAGGTCTTCCACCCCGCGGTCGCTGGCGACGGGGAAGCCCGCACTGCGGACATCCACCTTGCTGACTTCCCTGAACCGCTGCTGCATGTGCACGCTCAGTGGGTGGGTGTCCGCGAGCTGTTTGCGTATCGACGCCAGGAAATCGAGATCCGTGATGCAGCCCTTCGTAAAGAGCAGAACCGGGAACATGAAGTAGAAGGCGTTGTCCCAGATCACCTTTGCGGCCGTCGCTTGAGCATCTCGAAAGACCTCGTACTGGCCCCTGAAGGCCGGCTCCCAGCCGAGGAACTGACCGAGGTAGAAGGCGTTGTACGCCTTGAGCCGGCGCCGGAAATCCTGCTCTTCGTCGAGCGCCCCGGCGATCAGCCTGGTGGTCAGGGTGTTCGCGACGGCGATGAAGTCGAGGCCGGTCGAGTAGAGCGGGTCCAGGAAGAGCCCGGCCTCCCCGGTCAGCGCCCAGCGCTGAGGGGACAGCCCACGCCGGGTCCCGTACGCATACTTCTTGAGCTTGCGAAAATCGAGCAGGCCGGACTCCGATTCGGGCAGCTCGCCCGCCAGCTGGGGCTCGTTCTCCCGAAGCCACTCGTACAGCGCGTCGTAGCGGCGGATCCGCTCGTAGGGCACGAAGCGAGGGTCGGCGACGATGCCGATGCTGGTTGCCTCCGAGGGAAGTGGGATGACCCACAGCCAGTACCCTTCGCCCACCAGTTGCACGGTGCTCATCCAGCGTTTCCCGCTGGGGACGCGCGCGTGCCACGCGGGGTCATCGGACCACTCGTCGACGACGACCCGCTTCCCCACCCGGAACCAGGAGGCATTGACGTCATGGTCGATGTCAACCCCCAGCCCGAGCCGGCGCCGCAGCAGGCCCGCGCGACCGCTGGCATCGACGATCCAGCGTGGGCTGAAGTCGCGAGTCGCCCCGTTGCGCTTCACGGTGACCCGGTGGCGATCGGGTCCGAGCTCCAAATCGGTGACGGCGTGCTCGTCGATCACCTCGACCCCGAGGTTCGAGGCCGACTCGGCGAGAGCGTTCTCGAGCTTGCCGCGGTCCAGCTGATAGGTGCGCAGCGGGGAGAACCTGCTGAGGCCGATCTCGGGGCGCCGCGAGATATCCGAGTTCTCCCCGGCAGAGGAGAAGATCCTCAGGCTGAACTTGCGGATCTGCTCCTCCTCCATGTGCCGTTTGAAGTCGATCGACTCCTTCAGGTAGTGCGAACCGATCTCGGCCGCGGACTCTCCCACCTTGAATGCCACCTCCGGGACCGGCAACGACCGCTTCTCGACCACTGCGATGCTGGTCTTTGGCCGCATCTGCTTGAGCTGGAGCGCCGCGGTAAGCCCCGCCAAGCCCCCACCGGCGACGAAGACGTCGCAATTGCGGTGCTCTGAGGACACCATGAGCGGACCGTACACACTCACCTTGAGAGCGGCAACCGCCGCCCCTAACCTCACTGTCAGTGTCGGACCAGACAGCCCATTCACTGCCGTTCGACGTCTCAGAGACGCTGAAACGCAGCGAGCCGGTCCGCCGCGAACGCCG
>DASUIY010000271.1:0-7434 GCA_036279555.1 Solirubrobacterales bacterium
TTTTGGACCCCACAGGTACATAAGGCGCACCGGAAGGGATGGGCGTGTCGGCGGCGGCGAGGACCTCGTCGGCGATGCGGCGCGCTGCGTCGGGGCGGGCGAGGGCGGCGGAGGCCTTCGACATTGCCTCGAGGCGGGCCCCGTCTGCGAACAGAGCATTCACGCGCGCGGCCAGTCCCGCCGCGCTCAGCTCGGCGTCGGCGACGATCTCCGCCGCGCCGCCGCCGGCCATCCACTCGGCGTTGCCCCACTGGTGATCGGCGGTCGCGTGGGGATAGGGCACGAGGATCGCCGGCTTCCCGGCCGCCGCCACCTCGAAGATCGACCCCCCCGAGCGCGTGAGCACCAGGTCGCAGGCAGCGAGGGCCTCGCCGAGGCCGGGCTCGTAGGCGATCAGCGTGTAGCGCTCGGGGTGCGGGGCCGAGGCCAGCCGCCGGGCGATCTCGTCGTGGTCGCGCTGGCCGCTGAGGTGGATCACGTGGAAGTCGCGGCTGGCAGCGGCCTCGCGCTCGGCGAAGGCCTCGACCGCCGCCAGGTTGATCGAGCGGGCGCCCTGGCTGCCGCCCATCACCAGCAGGCAGCGGTCGCGGGCCGACACCCCGAATCGCTGCCGGGCCAGCGCCCGGTCGGCAGCCAGCACGGCCGCGGGAACGGGACGGCCGGTGAGCAGGTAGCGCTCGCCCTCGCGCCCGGCGATCGGGAAGGCGAGGCAGACGCGCCGCGCCCGCCTGGCCAGCAGCCGGTTGGCGAGCCCGAGGTGGCTGTCGGCCTCGGTCAGGACCAGAGGGGTTCGCGAGAGGACCGCAGCCATCCCCACCGCCCCCGCGACGTATCCGCCGCCGCCGAGGACGACGTCGGCCCCGCGCTCGCGCAGCAGCCGTCGGGCGGCTCCGACCGCGCCGGCCGCCTTGCCCACGGCGAGCGCCGCCCGCAACGGGTTGCGGCGGTCGATCCCACGCACGTCGAGGAGGTCGATCTCGTAGCCGGCCTCCGGCACCAGCTCGGCCTCGATCTTCCCGTGGGCGCCGAGGAAGGTGACCTCGGCGCCGCTAGCCCGCAGCTCGGCGGCGACGGCCATCGCCGGCACGACGTGGCCTGCGGTTCCCCCCGCTGCCACTGCGACTCTGGGCGCTCTTTCCACGGCTCGTCTGACTCCTTCGGCTCCTTTTGCGGGTCCCAGCAGCACGCCCACCCTCGACGACGCGCAGTTTGCCAGCGCCAGCGGTCCCACTCCGGGCGACGCCGAGGATCAGCCCGACGGCGAAGAGCGTGGTCAGCAGGCTGCTGTTGCCGTAGGACACGAACGGCAGCGGCACGCCGGTCAGCGGCGCCAGCCCCATCACAGCGAAGAGGTTGATCGTCGCCTGCACCATCACCATCGAGGTGAGGCCGGCGACGAGCAGCTTCGAGTAGCGGTCCCTGGCTCTCTGGGCGATGCGCAGACCGGCGTAGCCGAAGAGCGAGAAGAGGCCGACCACGCCGACGACGCCGAAGAGGCCGAGCTCCTCGCCGATCACGGCCGAGATCATGTCGGTGTGGGCCTCGGGCAGGTAGAAGGCCTTCTGCACGCCGTCGCCGATGCCGACGCCGAAGAGCCCGCCGGAGCCGAGCGCGATCTTCGCCTGCGCCGCCTGGAAGCCGGCACCGGCGGCGTCGGAGCCGGGGTTGAGGAAGCCGGTCAGCCGCGCCATCCGGTAGGGCTCGATCACGGCCGCCAGCAGCGCGAGAGAGCCGACGCAGAGGGCGATCAGGCCGAGGTCGCGCGGGCGGACGCCGGCCGCGACCAGCATCGCACCGGTGGAGAAGGCGACGACCATCGTCGTGCCCATGTCCGGCTCGGCCATGATCAGGAGGCAGGCCGCGCCGACGACCAGCAGGTAGGGCATCAGGTCGCCGACCGAGCGCGTCATCTTCGGTTTGCGGGCGAGCATGTCGGCGCCGTAGAGGACCAGCGCCAGCTTCGCCAGCTCGGAGGGCTGGAACTGCAGGGGGCCGGCGCCGAGCCAGCGGCTGGCGCCGTTGGCACTGGTGCCGGCGACGAGCACGACCAGGAGCAGGAAGAGCGAGCCGACCAGGAACACCGGCGTGAGCTGGCGCACGGCGGCGAGCCCGTGACGGGCGACGAGGTGCATGACCAGCAGGCCGATCGCGCCGTACATCACCGTCCGTTTGAGGAAGAGGGCGCTGTTGGAGAGGTTGCCGTCGCTCAGGACCTGGGTGGTCGAGCTGGCCGAGAAGACCATCACCGCCCCGAGCGCGAGCAGGCAGAGGGTCGCGGTGAGCAGGATGTTGTACTCGGCCGGCAGGGTGGTGGCGCGTCGCTTCTTCCTGGGCGCGGGCCTCTTCTTCTTCCCAGTCGACAGTTTCTTCTTCCCGCTGGGCCGCTTTTTCTTGCCGCTGTCCTTCACGAGAGGCTCTCGACCAGCTCACGGAAGCGCTCGCCGCGGCGTTCGAAGTTCGCGAAGGCGTCGAAGCTGGCGCAGGCGGGTGAGAGCAGGACCGTCTCGCCGGGCCGGGCGGCCGCGGCGGCGCGGCGCACCGCGTCGCCGAGATCCTCGCAGCGGTGGAGCGCGACTCCCGCCTCGATCGCCGGCGCCAGGGCCTCCGCCAGCCGCTCGGCCGAGGCGCCGGTCAGGTAGCAGGCGGCGCAGAGCTCGCGCACCGGCTCGAGCAGCGGGTCGTAGGCCTCGCCCTTCTCGCTGCCGCCGAAGATCGCGTGGACGCCGCCGTCGAAGGCACACAGGCCGACGACAGCCGAGGCGACGTTGGTCGCCTTGGAGTCGTCGACGAAGCGGACGCCGCCTACCTCGGCAACCTGCTCGAGCCGGTGCGGGACGCCGGCGAAGCTGCGCAGCCCCTCGCGCACGGCGTCGCGGTCGAGCCCCATCGAGAGCGCCGCGGCCGCGACGGCCATCGCGTTGGCGACGTTGTGCTCGCCGAGCAGGCCGAGCTCGGTGGTGGCGAGCAGCGGCTCGCCGTCATAGAAGATCGCCCCCCCGGCAAGCGCCACCTCGCACTCGGGCGCGGCCCCGTGGCAGAAAGCGACACGTCGGGCGCAGCCCCCGAGGTCGACGCCGGCGAGGGCAGGGTCGCCGGCGTTGTAGACGGCGAGATCGTCGTTGCCCTGGCTGGCAAAGATCCGCAGCTTGGCCTCGAGGTAGGCCTCCAGATCCCCGTGGCGGTCGAGGTGGTCGGGGGCGAGATTGAGGAAGACCGCGCATTCGGGCGCGAAGGCCACGCTGTCCTCGAGCTGGAAGCTCGAGGCCTCACAGACGACGGTTGCCTGGGGGTCGACCTCGCCGGCCAGGGCCGAGAGCGGCGTGCCGACGTTGCCTGCCACGGCCACCGGCTCGCCGGCGGTCCGGTAGACGTGCCCGAGCCACTCGACCACGGTCGTCTTGCCGTTGGTCCCTGTCACCGCGACGAACCGGTTCGGAACCGCCCGCCAGGCCAGCTCCAGCTCGCCGACCACGTCGATCCCCCGCTCCAGAGCGGCCGCGATCACAGGAGCCTCCCGGGGGACCCCGGGACTCTTGACCACCGTCCGCACTCCCTCCAGGAGCGCCAGTCCGTCTGCATCCAGAACGACTTCGACACCGACCTCCCGAAGCCCTGCCACCCCGGACGGATGCCCGGAATCGACCCCGGTCACGTCCTCCCCGCGCCCAGCCAAAAGCCGCGCCACGGCCTGCCCCGACCGCGCCAGCCCGACAACCAGAAACGGGCCAACAGGCAGCTCCGGGCGTGGCTTCCTGGGCGGCGGCGCGCTCATCCAACATAGATTCGCCCCTCAGCCGATCAGCCCTGTCGGGGGTGGGCCGAAGGCGTCGGGTTGGTGTCGATCAGCGGCGCAAGCTGCGGCGGCGCGAGATGCGCGCGGCCAAGCGGTCGATCGTCTCGTCGATCAGCATGACCACCACCAGATAGCTGGTCAGCACTCCGGTGCTGTAGGAACTGCTCCACGCCGAGTTCATGCCGGAATAGAAGAGCAGGGCGAAAAACCCCACGCACCCGAGGGCAAGAAAAGCCAAGTGGAGATTTCGCTTCATCGAACGCTCGCTTCCACGACGTTGGCGAGCACGTAAACGGCGAGGGCGATGGCAGCACCCACCTGCCCTCCGTCCACCGTGGTTCGCATTGTTTTGTCTGCATCATAACGCAGGACCATGGCGACGGCCCGACCAACGAGGCCACCCACCACAACCCCGATGGGGACGAATCCGGGCTGGGCGGGACCAATCCAGTCGGCAATCGGGAGCACCCGCCGACCGTAGGGACCACCGACGCACCCATGGCGCGCATAAAGCGCCGAAAATCGTCCGAATCACGAAAGCTTCAGCGAAGCTCCCCGGACGACGGCGCGGACACCGGCATAGGCTCGCGCATCCCCCCAAGTCGACCCGGGTGAGCTGTCGGTGGGGTCTCGGGCACCCCTCCCCAAAACACTCCAGCGAGCTCCCGCCGAGCGTTTTGGGGAGGGGTGCCCGAGACCCCCAACCCCTACCGCCCGATCGACTGCTGATACAGCGTGAACCCGATCCCGGAGCAGACAGCGGCGACGATCCAGAAGCGGAGCATGATCTTGGTCTCCGACCACGCCATCATCTCGAAGTGGTGGTGAAGCGGCGCCATCAGCAGGACACGGCGGCGGAAGGTCTTGAAGGAGAAGACCTGGACCGCGACCGAGAGCGCCTCGATCACGAAGATGCCGCCGATGATGACCAGCAGCACCTCGGTCTGGGTCATCACGGCAAGGGCGCCGATCGCGCCGCCGAGCCCGAGCGAGCCGGTGTCCCCCATGAATATCGAGGCCGGGAAGGCGTTGAACCAGAGGAAGCCGACGCAGGCCCCGACCAGGCAGGCAGAGAGCAGGGCCAGGTTCTGCTGCTCGTTGGTGACGAAGGCGATCGCCGTGTAGGCGAGGAGGACGATCGCGCAGGAGCCGGCGGCGAGGCCGTCGAGGCCGTCGGTGAGGTTTACCCCGTTGGAGGTGCCGGCGATGACGAGGAAGACGAGGACGAAGTAGAGGACCGGGCCGAGGTCGATGCTGGCGTCGCCGATGCGGAAGTAGAGGACCGGCTCGAGGCCGACCTCGTGACGCGCCACCCACCACAGGCCCAGTGCCAGGAAGACCTGGAAGAGGATCTTCCAGCGGGCCGAGAGGCCGAGCGAGCGCCGCTTGACGATCTTGATGAAGTCGTCGGCGAAGCCGAGCGCCGCGCAGCCCATCGCGACGCCGAAGACCGCCAGGCTCTGCGCGTCGCGATCGGAGAGGACGAGGTAGGGCACGCAGATCGAGGCGAAGACGATCAGCCCGCCCATCGTCGGCGTGCCGGCCTTGGCGTGGTGCTCCTGCGGCCCGTCCTCGCGGATGTGCTGGCCGAACTCCTTCACACGCAGGAACTCGATGAACTTCGGCCCGAGGAAGATGCAGATCAGCATCGCCGCCATGCCGGCGATCAGGACTTCACCCATCGAACAGCTCCTCCAGCGTCTCGGCGACGGCCTCCAGGCCGGCCGAGCGGGAGCCCTTGACCAGGACCGTGTCGCCCGGCCCCAGCTGCGCGGCGAGCAGCTCTGCCGCCTCCTCGGGGGTGCCGACCAGCTCGTCGGGGCCGTACTCGCGAGCGGGCTCGCCGACGCCGATCAGGAGGCCGACCTCGGCGGCGCGCGCCCTCTCGCCGATCTCCCGGTGGAAGGCGGGGCCGTCGGGGCCGAGCTCGGCCATCTCGCCGAGCACGGCGATGCGCCGCCCGTCCCCGATCGAGGCGAGGTGGCTGAGCGCAGCGCGCATCGAGACTGGGTTGGCGTTGTAGCAGTCGTTCACCAGGACGATCCCGTCGCCCATCTCGAGGCGCTCGCCCCGGAAGCGTGAGAAGCCTATGTTCGCAACGCGGTCGGCCATCTCGGCGAGTGGGGTGTCCAGGGCAACCCCGGCGGCAACCGCCGCCAGCGCGTTCTCCAGGTTGTGGGCCTCGGCGAAGGGGAAGTGGAAGTACTGGCGCCCGCTCGGGGCCTCGATCAAGGCGTCCGTGACGCCGTCCTCGACCCGGCTCTCGACCACCTGGACGTCCCCGCCGGGGCCGAAGCGGAGCAGGCTCGGTGCCTTCTCGAGGTGCGGCTCCAGGGGCCCGGCGTCGGCCGGGACGATCGCGACGCCGGTGCGGGGCAGGGCCCCCAAGACCTCCGCCTTGGCCGCGGCGATCGCCTCGACCGACCCCAGCAGCTCGACGTGGACCGGCCCGACGTTGGTGATCACCGCGTATTCGGGCTCGGCGATCGAGGCCAGCTGGGCGATCTGGCCCGGACCGCGCATCGCCATCTCCAGCACCAGGGTCTTCGTCCCCTCGGGGGCCTCGAGGACGCTCAGCGGCAGGCCGATCTCGGTGTTGAGGTTCTCGCGGTTGGCGTGCACCTCGCCGGGAAGCAGCGCCCGGGCGATGTCCTTCACCGAGGTCTTGCCGACCGAGCCGGTGATGCCGACGACGCGGGAGGCGAGGGTGCGGCGCCAGCCGCGGGCCAGCGCCTGCAGCCCGGCGAGCGGATCCTCGGCGACGAAGGTCCAGGCGCCGGGCAGGCCCTCCGCGTGCTCGGGACGCACCACGACCCCCCAGGCCCCGTTCTCGATCGCCGTCCTGGCGAACTCGCCGCCGTCGACCCGCTCACCGCGCAGGCCGAAGAAGAGGTCGCCGCGCGTGCTGTTGCCGGAGTCGATCGTGGCCCGCACCGGGTAGCTGGACTCGCCCCGCGCCACCAGCTTCGACCGGGTGACCGTCGCGATCTGCTCGGGCAGCAGCTTCAAAGCTTCCGCAGCTCCTCGCGCGCGACCTCGCGGTCGTCGAATGGGACTTTGCGCCCGCCCTCGAACTCCTGGCCCTGCTCGTGGCCCTTGCCGGCGATGACGACGGAGTCGCCCGGCCGTGCCCGGCCGAGGGCGAGGGCGATCGCCGCGCGCCGGTCGGGCACGGCCTCGACCGCCGCCACCGCCGCGCCGTTCTCGGTCCCGGCGAGGACCTCGGCGACTATCGACCCAGGGTCCTCCGAGCGCGGGTTGTCGGAGGTGACGATCGCCAGGTCCGCCAGCTCCGCGGCCGCCCGGCCCATCAGCGGCCGCTTCTCGCGGTCGCGGTCGCCGCCCGCGCCGAAGACGACGATCACCTCGCCCGGGGTCAGCCGCCGCGCGGCCCGCAGGACGTTCTCCAGCGAGTCCGGCGTGTGGGCGTAGTCGACCAGCACCGCGAACTCCTGGCCCTCCTCGACCGGCTCGAACCGCCCCGGCACCCGCTCCGCCCGCGCCAGCCCGGAGGCCGCGGTCTCTGGGTCGACCCCGAGCGCCCGTGCCGCCGCGAACGCCCCCAGCGCGTTGGCCACGTTGAAGTCGCCCGGCAGCCCGGTCCGCACCTCGACCTCCCCGCCGACGGGACTCAAACGGTC
>DASUIY010000272.1:0-5316 GCA_036279555.1 Solirubrobacterales bacterium
GGCGGCGCGCAGGCCCTCGTTGACCGCGGCCTGCACCATCTCGGCGAGCAGCTCGGGCTCCTCCGGGTCGATCGCCTCAGGGTCGATGACGATCTCGCGCAGGGTCAGGTCGCCGCCCATCTTCACCTTGACCATGCCGCCGCCGGCGCTGGCCTCGACCACCTCGTCCTTGAGCTTCTCCTGCGCCTGCAGCATCTCGTTCTGCATCTGCTGCGCCTGCTTCATCAGGGCGTTCACGTCGAAGCCCCCGGGCATTCCGCCGCCTCTCGCCACCTAACCGACCTCCTCCGCGTCGAACTCGCTCTTCAGCTTCTCCACCAGGGCATCGTGATCGATCTCGCCGGCGGCGGGTGCCTCCTCCGGGACGGACCCACCGTCCAGCAGCACATAAGTGGGTCGCAGCCTCTCCCCGAGCACATCCTCGATCACATCCGCCATCAGCTCCCGCTTCTCCGGCGTCTCCGCCTTGCGCTTGTTGAACGTGAGCTCACCGGGAAACCCAACCTTGAGGCCCTCGTCGTCGAGCGAAACTGGCCGTGCACCGTCGAACGTTGCCGCCAGTGCCGGGCTGGTCTCCCGCAGCTTGTCGAGAACGGCAGGCCAGGTGCGCTGGATCTCCTCCAGCGTGAGGGCGGTTTGGCCCGCGGGTCCTGTCGCTGCAGGGGACCCACCGCCCCTTCCGGTCGCTAAAGCGTCCTCAGGGGCGGTCCCCCCTACAGCGCCACCCGCGGGAGAGTCGTCCTCGGTTGACGGCTCAGCCTCAGCCCGCTCCGAATTTCCAGCTTGGCTCTCCGGCTCCGGGCGCTCCGAGGCATCCGGTGGCGCTGCGGACTCGAGCTCGTCGGCCGAAGCGGACTCTGCCGGGGGGTGGCGTGGATCTGGGGGACCACCCCGAGGAGGCGGCGCAGCCGCCCCCGCAGCGGGTGGTGGAGCCAGATCCGCGACAGGACGCGCCGGCCCAGAAGCGCTTGTCCCTTGCTCGAGCTTCTCAATCCGTCGCAGCAGCCCCTCGGTGGAGGGATCCAGGTCTGGGCGAGCTGCCTTAAGTAGTGCGATCTCTACGGCCATGCGGGCGTCGTCGCCCTCGCGGACAGCTGTGAGGGCGTTCGCCAGCTCGTCGATGGTGCGGACGAGGGTCGCTGCTCCGATCGCGCTTGCTTGGGCCGAGAGGCGGTCGGCATCTGTGGCGGTCACGACGAAGGTGTTGGGGACCTCTCCGACCGTCTGCGTGACCAGCAGGTGGCGCAGGTGCGCGAGCAGGTCGCGGGCGAACTGGGCGGGGTCGCGGCCGGAGCGGGCCATCTTCTCGACCCCGAGCAGGACCCCCTTCGGGTCCTCGGCGATGACGGCGTCGACCGCGTCGAAGAGCAGCTCGGCATCGGCCGCTCCGAGCATCTCCAGCACGTCGTCGAGCTTTACCTGGCTGCCGCCGTAGGAGACCAGCTGGTCGAGCGTGCCGAGCGCGTCGCGGAAGCTGCCCGAAGCCGAGCGGGCGATCATCGCCACCGCGGCGTCCTCGGCCTCGATCCCCTCGGCGGCGGAGACGCGGGCCAGCACCTCGGAGATCTGCTCCAGCGAGGGCCGCTGGAAGTCGAAGCGCTGGCAGCGGTCGGCGATCGTCGGCATCACCTTGTGGGCCTCGGTCGTGGCGAGGACGAAGACCGTGTTCGGGGGCGGCTCCTCGAGCGTCTTCAGGAAGGCGTTCCAGGCCTCCTTGGTCAGCATGTGCGCCTCGTCGAGGATGTAGACCTTCCAGCGGCCGCCGGTGGGGGCGTAGGCGACCCGCTCGCGCAGGTCGCGGACGTCGTCGACGGAGCGGTTGGAGGCGGCGTCCATCTCGATCACGTCGATCGAGACCCCGGAGGCGATCGTCGTGCAGGATTCGCACTCGCCGCAGGGGGTGACGGTCGGCCCGCCGCGCTCGCAGTTGAGCGAGCGGGCGAGGATCTTCGCCATCGAGGTCTTGCCGGTGCCGCGCGAGCCGACGAAGAGGTAGGCGTGGTGGACCTTGCCCTGCTCGACCGCGCTTCGCAGCGTGCGGACGACGTGCTGCTGGCCGACCACCTCGTCGAAGGAGCCCGGCCGGTGGCGGCGGTAGAGGGAGATCGAGTCGCTGGACGACGGCACTGCGGCCAGTGTATCTGCGGGGGTGTGGCGACTTTCCAGTCATATAGAGGCGGAAAGTCGCCAACCCCTCGGCCCGGCCGCCACCACCGGTAGGTTGCCCCGGTGCCGCAGCGGGCCCGCAACTGGCTGATTCCGGTCGCCTGGGTAGCCGGCGTCAGCGCCGTCCTGCTGCTCCTCTTCCCGGTCGGCTTCCCCAACTACGACACGATCTATGCGCTCCTCTGGGGACGGGAAATGGCGCACGGGCTCAGCCCGGACATGGCCGCGCCGCTGGCGCCGACGCCGCACCCGCTGGCCGAGCTCTTCGGGCTGCTCGCGACGCCACTGGGTGACGGCGCGATCGAGGCGACGATGGTCGTCGCCTACCTCTCGCTCGGCCTGGTCGGCTACCTCGTCTACCGCCTCGGGTCGCTTTGGTTCGACCGCCCGGTCGGCGCCGTCGCCGCCCTGATCGTCCTCACCCGCGCCCCCTACCTATCCAACGGCCTGCGCGCCTACCTCGACCTCCCCTACATCGCCCTCTGCCTAGGCGCCCTCCTCATGGAGACCAACCGCCCCCGAGCCGGCTGGCCCGTCCTCGCCCTCCTGGCCCTGGCCGGCCTGCTCCGCCCCGAGGCCTGGCTCTTCTCGATCGCCTATCTCGCCTACCTACTGCTCGCCCCCCCACAAGCTTCTAAAGCTCCCACCGTCCCAGACGAGGCCGCCGGACCTCGACCCTCATCCCGCCAGCCCGGCCCCGACGAGGAGAGGAGGGCACCACTCGACCGGGCGGATACTCAAAGCGCCGGCCTAATCAGGCCGGCGCTTGGACGGGCGAGGGGTGCCCTCCTCTCCCCCCAAGGAATCGCGCTCGCAACACTCGCCCTCGCCGCCCCCATCCTCTGGGCTCTATTCGACTGGGTCACGGCCGGCAGCCCGACGTACTCCTTCACCGGCACCCGGGAAACCGTCGACGAGCTCGCTCGCCAGACCGGCCCGGTCGACCTCGTCCTCTACGGCCCGCGTCGCCTCGGCGAGGTCCTGCAGTGGCCGGGCATGGTCGGCGCCCTCGGCGGGGTCGTCCTCGGGCTCGCCTTCCTGCGCCGCCGCTCGGAGCTCGGGGTCGCGGCGGCTGCGCTGGCGCTCGGCGCCTTCGCCGTCCTCGCCTGCGCCGGCCTGGCGATCCTCCCCCGCTACACGATGCTCGCCGCCGCCGTGCTGGCGATCTTCGCCGCGCTCGCCCTGCTCGGCTGGCGCCTGCTGGAGCCGGGTCACCCCTGGCGCCGTGCCTGGCAGGCCTTCGCCGTCCTCGTCGTCCTCATGTTCGTCGTCTGGGGGCCCAACCAGTACGACCTCCTGCACCGCGTCGACGTCGACCTGACCAACCAGGGCCGGATCGAGGGCGACCTGACCGACCTCGCCGGCAGCGGCGCCTTCGCCGAGCCCCTCTGCGGCCCGATCGCCGTCCCCAACCACCGCGCCGTCCCCCGCCTCGCCTTCAACCTCGACATCCGCCCGACGCAGATGGTCAGCGCCAGCGAGGAGCGCCCGCCCAGCCACGGCTACTACCTCAAACCGGCCTCGCCTTTCGTCATCCACAACTTCATCCTCGACCCCGGCGACCCGACCCGGCTCGACCTCACCGTCCCCCTCAGCTTCCACGAGGTCGCCCGCAACGACTCCTGGGCCCTCTACCGCCGCTGCTGACGGCGCCGACGGGACGGAAATGGTCCCTATACGTCGGGAAATCGGCCCGTCGGCGGGGTTAGGGTGGCGGCATGTTCAGCGGAGGGTTCAGGCGCTCGGGGTTGTTCGGGCTGATCGGGGTCATCGTCGTCGCGGGAATCGTCGTCGCGATCGCCTTCACCACCGGCGAAGGGCAGAGCAACCCGAAGACGACCTACGCGCTGATCTTCGGCGTCCTCGCGGTCTTCATGGTCATCCTCTTCGCCCTGCAGAGATCGGACCTGAACCGGGTGGCGGGCGGCGATGCCGAGGCCGTGCAGCGCGCCGTCGCGGAAGGCGGCGGGAAGGTCGACGACCCGACGGCGATGCCCGAGCAGCAGCTCTGGGCCGCGCTCGCAATCGAGCCGATCGGGCGCGAGGCGGTGAAAGCGCGCAGCCAGATGTGGGACGCCGGCCGGCGCAGCCAGGGGCTGGCGATGGTCGTGACGCTGCTGATCTTCCTCACCGTCCCCTCGATCTACCTGCTCGAAAGCTTCGTGCCGCTGCTGATCGGCGGCCCGCTGATCGCGATCGCGGCGATCTACGGCAGCATCCGGGCCGTCGCGCCGGGCGGTGAGATGGACGCGGGCTACGAGAACGTCGGGCTTGCGATGGCGCCGCTCGGGTTCGAGGTGACCGAGCGGCCCGAGGTCAGCATCGAGACGCGCGACGCGACGACCGGGCGGGTCGGGCCGAAGATCCGCGGTGCGCTGGTGCTGAGCGGAGAGCGGCACGGGCGGCAGGTCTCGGTGCGCCTCGGCGACGGCCGCAGCGAGGTCAAGGTCCTCGTCGCCACACCGGCATTCGAGGCCAAGGCGAGGGACGGCAGGGTGCGCCCGGCCAAGGACGCCCCGGCAGCCGTCGCCGAGGCCCTCGAGGCGAGCCCCAACTCGACCCGGTGGAAGAAAGTCACCGCCGAGGGCGGCCAGGAGGGAATCGTCGTCACCCGCAAGGGCGGCGAACAAGCCGACTGGCTCTGCGACCTATGGCTCGCAGAGCTCCTCGCCGACTCATAAGGCGATCTGGCCAGCGCATGCCGGCGTCCTCGGCCGCTCGCGCGCAGAGCACGCTTCACTCCCTGCGTCCTTGGCCTGCTTGGCCAGATCGCCTTATGAACTGCGCTCGACTCGCTCAACCGCATCGTGAGTCCTGGCGGCAAGCGCCGGGTCAGCGAGCTCGACCCCGGGGGGCAGCTCGACGTGCAGATCGCTGGACGGGTCGAGGCGGGCTCGCAGGCCATTCGACCGTGAGCCCAGCACGTGGCCGCCGCGCTCCCGCGCCTCGTCGATGAAGTGCAGGTGGAACCCGCCGACCTCGATCCCCTCCGCGTAGTCGGGGAAACGGAAGCCGAGCATCGTCCCGCTGACGTCGACGAGCTCGAACACGTGCTGCTCGCCGACGACCTCGGCCAGCGGCCGGTAGGGCGGGCTCTGGCCCGGGACCGAACGCGCCCGAACCAGGTCGAAGCGGCCATCGAGCCTGATC
>DASUIY010000273.1:0-5372 GCA_036279555.1 Solirubrobacterales bacterium
AGCTGCGAGCGCTGGTCGAGTGGGCGCTGCCGATCCAGGAACGCCACCTCAGCGACGCCAAGGACTGCTCGCTGAAGCTGGCCGGCGAAAAAGACCCCTACGAAGAGTCCTGACCTTGGCCGACGGGACGCCCGAAGAGCCGCCGCTCCTCTCCTACGCCGCGCTGATGGGAGTCTTCAACCTGCTCCTCGGCGCCGCGCTGGTGGCGGCGCGGCGGACCGGGCGCCCCCTGCCCGAGCGGGTCGGGGCGGCCGACCTGCTCTCGATCGGGGTGGCCTCGCACAAAGTCAGCCGCCTGCTCGCCAAGGACAAGGTGACGCGGCCGCTGCGCGCGCCCTTCACCGAGATCGAGGGAGAGGGCGGGCCTGCCGAGCTGGAGGAGAGCTCGCGCGGGTCCGGCGCCCGCAAGGCGATCGGAGAGCTCCTCCTCTGCCCCTACTGCCTCGGCGTCTGGGTCGCGGCAGCCTTCGCGGTCGGCCTGCTCTTCGCGCCGCGCCTGACCCGCTTCCTCGCCGCCGTCTTCTCGGCGCTGGCGATCTCGGACTTCCTCCAGCTCGCCTACAAGGCCGCCGAGGAGAAGGCCTCGCCTGAGGCGGGATGACCCCCGCCGGGAGGCTGTTTCCCCGGCCGCTCCTCGGGTAGCCGCTAACAATGAGGGTCATCGTCACCGGAGCGACCGGCAACGTCGGCACGAGCGTGATCGATGCCCTGAGCGACGCGCCCCAGGTCGACGAGGCGGTTGGGCTTGCCCGCCGCCGTCCGGCCTGGACCCCGCCTAAGACACGCTGGGTCGATGTCGACATCCTCGCTTCGGACCTGACCGAGTGCTTCGACGGGGCGGACGCGGTGATCCACCTCGCCTGGGCCATCCAGCCCTCCCACGACGAGGAGACGCTGGAGCGGATCAACGTCGAGGGAAGCCGGCGCGTCTTCGACGCCGTGGCGGCTGCCGGGGTTCCGAAGCTGGTCTACGCCTCCTCGGTCGGCGCCTACTCACCGGGCCCCAAGCGGACCGAGGTCGACGAGAGCTGGCCGATCGGCGCCACGCAGAGCTCCTTCTACTCCCGGCACAAGGTGACGGTCGAGCGCATGCTCGACGAGTTCGAAGCCGAAAACCGGGAGACGAAGGTCGTGCGCCTGCGCCCGGCGCTGATCTTCAAGGGCGACGCCGCGACCGAGATCCGCCGTCTCTTCGCCGGCCCGTTCCTGCCCGGCTTCCTAGTCCGCTCGAGCCTGGTCCCGGCGTTGCCACGCATCCCCGGGCTGCGCTTCCAGGCCGTCCACTCCGCCGACGTCGCCCAGGCCTACCTCCGCGCCGCCATCGGAGGGGCCACCGGCGCGTTCAACATCGCCGCCGACCCGCCGCTCGGCCCCGACGAGCTGGCCGAGGTCTTCGATGCCCGCACCTTTCCCTTCCCGGTCCCGATTGCCCGCGGCCTCACCGATCTCACCTGGCGCCTGCACCTCCAGCCCACGCCACCGGGCTGGCTCGACATGGCGCTGAACGTGCCGCTGATGTCGACGGCCCGGGCACGCGAGGAGCTGGGCTGGGAGCCGCGCCTCAGCGCCGTCGAGGCTCTGGAGGAGCTGCTCGACGGGATTCGCCACGGAAAGGGCTATCCGACGCCCCCGCTGGAGAAAGCCGGCGCGGGAGGCCGCATCGACGAGATTCGCACCGGCGTCGGCAGCCGCCAGTGGCGGCGCGACCGCGACGAGCAGCTGGTCAAGTACCTGGCCGACGTGCACTCGATCGAGGAGCAGGCGCTGGTCCAGATGCGGGACGCGCCGCGCATCGCCGGCGATGCGCGGCTCGCCGGCGTCTTCGAACGCCATCTGGTGGAGACCGAGGTGCAGGAGGGCCTGGTCCGCGAGCGGCTGGAGGCTCACGACGCCTCGCCTTCGGCGATCAAGGACCTGGCCGGCAAGGGCGGCGGCTATGGGATGTTGTTCTTCGCCCGTAGCCAGCCCGACACTCCCGGCAAGCTGATCGCCCACGCCTTCTCCTACGAGCACATGGAGGCGGCCGCGTACGAGCTGCTGCGGCGCATGGCGGAACACGCCGGCGACGGGGAGACGGCCGCGGTCGCGCGCCGGATCGGCGCCGAGGAGAGGCGCATGGCCGGCCGGCTTGCCGAGTGCTTCGACGTCGCCGTCGAGGCCTCGCTGGCGGACGTCGACCCGGGCGACCTCGGCGAGCAGCTGGTCAAGTACCTGGCCGATGCCCACGCGATCGAGCAGCAGGCGGTGCAGCTGCTCGAGTCGGGGCCCCAGCTCGCCGAAGACGAGGAGCTGGCGCTGATCTTCCGCGAGCACCTACCGGAGACGCGCGTGCAGCTGCAGCGGCTCGAGGAGCGGCTGCAGGCGCACGGCGCCAGCGCCTCGCTGGCCAAGGACGCCGCCCTGCGCGCCGGCGGGCTCAACCTCGGCGGTTTCTTCGGCGCCCAGCCCGACACGACGACCAAGCTCGCCGGCTTCGCCTACGCCTTCGAGCACCTCGAGATCGCCGCCTATGAGCTCCTCGAGCGGGTTGCCGAACGCGCCGGTGACAAGGAGACGGTCGAGGCGGTCGAGCTGACCCTGCACGAGGAGCGCGCGACCGCCGCCCGGATAGCCGCGACGTGGGATCGCCCTGATGTCCTGGCGGCCTGAGGGCGCGCTCGTCAGGCGGGTTGGTCGAAATCCGAAAAGTCGGGTAGCGAACCGGTAGCGAAGTAACGTCAACCACCCGAGGAGGAACGCCACCATGACAACGACCCAGGAGACCGGTGAGGTCACCGGCACCAAGGACAAGGACTACAACGTCATCTGGTTCACCGAGCAGTGCCTCAGCAACGTGCTCAGGCTCGAGACCTACATCGAGGACGCCGGTCGCGAGGGCGACTCCGAGCTGGCCGACTTCTTCCGGCGCGCACAGGAGACGAGCCGTAAGGGCGCCGAGCAGGGCAAGGATCTCCTTCGCAGCAGGCTCGCTTCCTAACGGAGCCTGCGGCCGGAGCGGCCCAGCTCTCCACCTGCGCGAGGAGCACGTCGCGCAGGTGGCGGCCAGCAGAGCTCGCTACGCGAGCTGCCTGCCGCCGCGAATCGCGATTATTCGCATCTCCGGCTCGATGCGCGAGACCTTTTGACCGCGGATTTCCCGCAGGGCCTCCAGGGTGTGGCCGAGGGACGGCACCGGGCGCTGGCTTGGCCTCGCGTTCCTTGATTTCGCCTCTCTGAGCATGGGTTTGGAGATACCCAGCGGCGGAAGCGGCGAAACATGAATTCGGTCACGTTTTCGGAAGGGCGCCGCGGGGAATTCCGATGAAGATGAGCAAACTTGCCGAGCAGCAGGTCGATTTTTCCGGCAAGGCGCTGCCGTCGGCGGGCCCGATCTGCGATCTGGTCGTGGGGATGCTCTCGGCCCCCCGAACCGATGCGGCTCTCTCCGCCGAGCCCGCCGAGGAGGCGGCCCGGCTCGCCGCCCTCGTCGAGAGCCCCCTCGGCGACGACGACCTGCAGCTGGCGCTCTACCTCTGCTTCGAGCTCCACTACCGCTCTTTCCCGAACGTCGACCCTGCTTGGGAGTGGGACCCGACCCTCCTGGCGGTGCGGGCTGTGCTCGAGAGGGCCTTCTTCGGTGCGCTGGAGGCCGAGGTGGCGCCCGGCGGGCCGGTCGATCCGGCCCGAATCGGCGATTTGCTCTTTCGCCTCGAGTCCGACGACGAAGGGGTCTCGCTGTCCCGCCATCTCGAGGCCGAGGCCGGAATCGAAGAATTCCGCGAGTTCGCGGTCCACCGCTCCTTCTATCAGCTGAAGGAGTCCGACCCGCACAGCTGGGCGATCCCGCGCCTCGACGGCGCCGCCAAGACGGCCCTGCTCGAGGTCCAGGCCGACGAGTACGGCGGTGGCCGTGCCGAGCGCATGCACTCGCGCCTCTTCGCGAAGACGATGCGGGCGCTTGGCCTCGGCGACCGCGAGAACGCCTATCTCGCGCACGCGCCCGGCGAGACCCTGGCGACGGTCAACCTGATGTCGGCGACCGGCCTGCGCCGCAGCCGGCGCGGCGCGATCGTCGGTCACCTGGCGATGTTCGAGATGACCTCGGCCCTGCCCAACCGCCGCTACGGCAACGCCCTGCGGCGCCTCGGCTTCGGGGGCGAGGCAACCGATTTCTACGACGAGCACGTCGAGGCCGACGCCGTGCACGAGAACATCGCCGCCTACGACCTCGCCGGTGGGCTGGCGAGGCAGGAGCCGGAGCTGGCCGCCGACATCCTCTTCGGAGCCCGGGCGCTGCTGCTGCTCGAAGATCGCTTTGCCAGGCACCTGCTCGGGGCCTGGGGGGAAGGCCGGACCTCGCTGCGCCGGCCGCTGCCCGGCGCCGAGACCTGACCGCCATGGGCGAGGCCGGCCACCGCGTCTCCTATGTCCTGCCGCTGCGCTGGGTGGGATCCGGCCCGATCGGGGAGCTGAGCGCCTACCTGCGCTCGATCGCCGGCGCGGTCGACGAGATCCTGGTCGTCGACGGCTCGCCCGCGCCCGTCTTCGCCGAGCACGCCGCGGCTCTGCGCGGCGTCGCCCGCCATCTCGCCCCGCACCCCGGCCTCGACTTCCAGATGGGCAAGGTGAACGGCGTCCTCACCGGGGTGCGGGAGTGCTCCGGCGAGCTGGTCGTGCTGGCCGACGACGACGTCCGGTATGAGCCCTCGACGCTGCGCCGCACCGTGGAGCTGCTCGACGAGGCCGATCTCGTGCGGCCGCAGAACCATTTCGACGGCGAGATGCCCTGGCACGCGCGATGGGACACCGCCCGCTCGCTGCTGAACCGCGTCTTCACCGGCGACCCTGCGTTCCCCGTCGGCGACTTCCCCGGCACGCTTGCCGTCCGTCGCAGCGCCATCCTCGCCACCGGGGGATACGACGGCGATGCCCTCTTCGAGAACCTGGAGCTGATGCGGACGATCCACGCCGCCGGCGGAAGGGTGGCGACGCCGCTCGATCTCTACGTTCCCAGACGGCCGCCGAGCGCAGCCCACTTCCTCTCGCAGCGCGTCCGCCAGGCCTATGACGACTTCGCGATCCCGGCGCGCATCGGCACCTTCCTCTCCCTCGCTCCCCTGGCAGCCCATTCGCTGCGAAGGGGCCGCGGCCATCGTCTCCTCGCCGGGGCGCTTGCTTCGATCCTCGTCGCCGAGATCGGCCGCAGGAGGGCGGGGGGAGCGACGCGCTTCCCCGTCAGCGGCTCGCTGCTGGCGCCCGCCTGGGTAGCCGAGCGCTCGCTCTGCTCCTGGCTCGCCCTGGCCGCGAAGCTGCGCGGCGGGGTTCCCTATGGCGACCGCCGCCTACGGCGCTCGGCCACCCCGCTGCGCCGGCTGCGCCGCCGCCACTCCGGC
>DASUIY010000274.1:0-3061 GCA_036279555.1 Solirubrobacterales bacterium
GATCGTCGTACTCGAACGAGGCCCGAGTGACCGACTCGGCTGGGCCCCCTCCGGCCGGACCTCCTGATGGAAAGAGATGATCCTATGACGACCTCGCCATCCCGAAAGAAACCAGCCGATGATCCTACGGCCATGTTTTTCGACGAGCTCGGGCGGCGTGGCCAGGAGCCACTGCTGCGCAAGGTCTCGGGGCGCGTCCGGTTTGATCTTGTGGACGGCGCGATCACGGAGCAATGGCTCGTGGGCGTTGACAAGGGCGAGCTCACCGTGGCGACGGAGGCTGGTCCGGCTGACACCACAGTTCGCGGTGAACGCTCACTCTTCGAGGAGCTGGTCGGTGGACGTAAGAACCTAACGGCTGCGGTCCTGCGCGGTGCCTTTGAATTCCGCGGCGATCTCGAGCTGTTGATCGCGATCCAGCGGATCTTTCCCGCCCCTCCTCGCGGGTGGGACCCTGCTGCCGGCACGAGGAGCGCGTGATGAGCGACGAGATGGTGAAAATCCTCAACGGCAACATTTTCGTCGTTAGCGACGCGCGGGGCGATATTGAGGCCTCGCCGTCGGACCCGACGGGGTTGTTCTCGTTCGACACCCGGTTCTTGTCGAAGTGGGTGCTCACCGTGAACGGCGACCGTCTCACCTCGCTGTCGACCGACGACCTGCAGTACTTCGAGGCCCGGTTCTTCCTCGTCCCCGGGGTCGGGAGCGTCTACGTTAACACGACGCTCTCGGTGATCCGCCAGCGTGCGGTCGGCAACGGCTTCCACGAGGAGTTGACGATCCTAAACCACGACGAGGCGCCGGTCGATCTCACCGTGCGGATCGATGCGGATTGCGACTTCGCGGATCTGTTCGAGGTCAAGGACGCGCTGCAGAAGAAGGGTTACTACGAGAAGCGGGTGGACGGGGACTCGCTGCGCTTGACGTACCGGCGGGACACCTACAAGCAGTCGACGGCGATAACATCGTCGCAGCCCTGCGCTTTCGACGAAAACGGGCTGACGTTCAGGATCACGATCGAGCCGCACGGGACCTGGACGACCGATCTCGATATCGCCATCGAGATGCTCGCACGGGAAATCGGACAGGAAGAGGGCAAAGCGCGGTCGCTCTCGGACCAGGTGAAGCGGCCGATCACGGACATGGCGCAGAACCTCGCCCGGTGGCTCGACGAGGCGCCGAAGCTCGCGTGTGATTGGGAGGCGCTGCCCAGAACCTACCGGCGGAGCCTCGTCGACCTGGCCGCGCTCCGCTTCTCGCCGCTAACCGCTGGGGGCCGCAGCCTCCCGGCCGCAGGTCTGCCGTGGTTTATGACGATGTTCGGGCGCGACAGCATCTTCACGAGCCTGCAGGCGCTGCCCTTCACATCGGAGCTGGCGGCGACGACGCTGCGCGAACTCGGGTTGCGCCAAGGCACCCGTATCGACGACTTCCGCGACGAGGATCCCGGCCGGATCCTGCACGAGATGCGCTTCGGCGAGATGACCGCGTTCGAGGAGCGCCCGCACTCCCCGTATTTCGGATCCGCCGACGCCACGCCGCTGTACGTGGTGCTGCTCGACGAGTACGAGCGGTGGACGGGCGACACGGCGCTCGTCCGCGAGCTCGAGGACGAGGCACGCGCCGCGCTGCACTGGATCGACGCCTACGCCGACCTCCAGGGCAACGGCTACATCGCCTACGAGCGGCGCAACGCCGTGACCGGGCTCGAGAACCAGTGCTGGAAGGACTCCTGGGACTCGATCTCCTTCCACGACGGAACGCTGCCCGGCTTCCCGCGAGCCACTTGCGAGCTGCAGGGCTACGCCTACGACGCCAAGGTTCGCGGCGCGCGGCTGGCACGCGAGGTGTGGAACGACCCCGCCTTTGCCACCCGGCTCGAAGAGCAAGCCGCCGAGCTGAAGCAACGCTTCAACCGCGACTTCTGGGTCGCTGACGGTGAGTACTTTGCGATCGCTCTCGACGCTGAGGGCCGCCAGGTCGACTCGCTGACATCGAACAACGGCCATCTCCTGTGGAGCGGCATCGTCGACGAGTCGAAGGCCAAGGCCGTCGTCGGACACCTCATGGGCGACCGGCTCTTCTCGGGCTGGGGCATCCGGACGCTCGCCGTCGGAGAGGGCCGATACAACCCCATTGGCTATCACAACGGGACGATCTGGCCGTTCGACAACTCGTTCATCGCATGGGGACTCCGCCGCTACGGCTTCAAAGACGAGGCCGCCGTGGTCGCGGCCGGCATTCTCGAAGCGTCCCGGTTCTTCGACGGACGCCTCCCCGAAGCGTTCGGCGGGTACCCACAATCGATGACGAAGTACCCGGTGCAGTATCCCACCGCGTGCAGCCCCCAAGCGTGGTCCACCGGCACGCCGCTCCTGCTTCTGCGCACGATGCTTGGGCTCGAACCAATGGGTGAGCACCTCGTGGTGGATCCGGCGCTCCCGACGACCATCGGCCGACTGGAGCTGATCGACATCCCGGGCCGCTGGGGACGGATCGACGCATTCGGGCGAGGACGCGTCGACACGTCGCGTGTGATCAGCCGGCCGCTGCTGTAGACATCGATGGCCGCAGAAGGATCTGGGCTTTCACCCCGAGGTACCAACGCTACGAGCCTCAACACGCTGCCCGCGCTGATTGGGTAAGTCCCGTCGGCCGGGGGTAGCGTCGAGTCATGACTCCTGGACGCCCCGTACCACCGCCCCTCGCCAAGCCGCTGCCCGATCTTGGCGCGCCGGTCGAAGTCACTGATGGCCCGCGCCTCGCCGCGGCCTACGGTGCGACAGCCAGCGACAGCGGCCTGGTTCCCCTGACGGTGGCCCGCCGCGCGCCGAAGGAAGACGACGTCGAGATCGCCATCGAATTCTGCGGACTCTGCCACTCGGACGTCCACGCCACCCGGGGCGAATGGGGACACCAGAACTACCCGCTGGTCCCCGGCCACGAAATCGTCGGCAGGGTCAGCCGCGTGGGCTCCGCCGTCGACGACTTCACCATCGGCGAGCTGGTCGGCGTCGGCTGCCTGGTCGATTCCTGCCGCGAATGCGACAGCTGCCTCGAG
>DASUIY010000275.1:0-2880 GCA_036279555.1 Solirubrobacterales bacterium
TGCGTGTTCGGCGTCGATCGACCGCGCGAGCGCCCGTGCTAGGGCGGTCTTGCCAACACCCGGGAAGTCCTCAATCAGCACGTGCCCGCCGGCCATCAGCGCCACCAGCACCTCGCGGATCACCGCCGGCGGTGCCTTGACCGCCTGGCCGACGTTCCGCTGGATCCGCTCGCCAAGCTCCGCGACCTGCTGCGGACCGACCTCGGGGACGGTTGACATAAGTCCACTGTAGGGATCGGGGATTAGGCCCCAGTCCCGTTTCTAGAAAGGGTCCGCCTAGCGGTCGGCGGGCTCGGGCTGCGGCACGGCGACCGCGACGTCCGCGCTGGGCGTGCCGCCGACTCCACCGTCGGTCTTCGCCAGCTCCGACGGCCACCAGAACTTGGGGCCGATCTTGAGGACGAGGGCGGGGACGAGGACGGAGCGGACGAGGAAGGTGTCGAGCAGGACGCCGAAGGCGACGACGAAGCCGATCTCGGTCAGGAAGACGAGCGGCAGGACGGCGAGCACGGAGAAGGTGCCGGCGAGGACGATGCCGGCGCTGGTGATGACCGCGCCGGTGACCGCGAGGGCGCGCAGGATGCCCGCTTTGGGGCCGTGCTTGATCGTCTCCTCGCGGGCGCGGGCGATCAGGAAGATGTTGTAGTCGACGCCCAGCGCGACGAGGAAGACGAAGGCGAAGAGCGGCAGCGAGGGGTCCGAGCCCGGGAAGCCGAAGACCACGTCGAAGAAGAAGTAGCCGACCCCCAGCGCGGCGAGGAAGCTGAGGATCACGGTGCCGATCAGGACCAGGGGCGCGACCACGGCCCGCAGCAGGGCGATCAGGATCAGGAAGACGACGAACAGGATGATCGGCGGGATCACGATCGAGTCCCAGCTGGCCGCGTCGCGGACGTCGAATTCGACCGCTGTCGGCCCGCCGACCAGGGTTTCCGGCGAGATGCCGTGGGCCGCCTCGCGGATCGGCTCGACCAGGTCGAAGGCGTCGGTGGAGTAGGGATTGGGTTCGAGGGTGGCCTGCACCAGGGTGCCCGGCGGCCCTTCGGCGACGGGCGGCGAGACCGCCTCGACCCCGTCGACTTCGGCGACCGCGGCTCTGACCGCCGGCACTTCCGAGCGTTCCGGGACGACGACGTCGGTCAGCGCGGTGGTGCCGGCCGGGAAGCTCTTGTTGAGCAGGTTCTGGCCTTCGACCGATTCGACTTCCTCGCGGTAGGTGTCTTCGCTGGTCAGTTCGGTCGAGAAGAAGGCGAAGCCGCCACAGAGGATCAGCAGGACGACGATCGAGCCGGTCATGACGCGCTTGGGCGACATGGCGACACGGTCGCCGACCCGTTTCCAGGTGCCGTGGGTCGCGTCGGAGGCGTGCTCGAGGCGGTGACGGCGCGCCTCGTACGGAGTGAAGATCGCGCGGTCGAGCGGGCCGACGATCAGCGAGGGGATGCGTCTGCCGCTGAGCACGCGCAGGAGCCAGTTGAGCAGGACCAGCGGCAGCAGGACGAATACCAGCAGGCTGGCGAGGGCAACCCGCGCAAATGCGCCGGCGCCCGAGCCTTCGACGATCGCGTGGCGGGCGCGCTCGGAGACCTGGCCGCCGTCCGGCGCGGTCTCCGGCGTGTGCGGGACGAAGGGCCAGAAGGCGCGGCGGCCGAAGATCGTCAGGAGGGCCGGCAGCAGGGTCAGCATCGAGAGCGCGGCGCAGGCGATCCCCATCGCGGCGATCGGCCCGAGGCCGGCGGTTCCGTTGACCTTGGCCAGCAGCAGGCAGAGCAGGGCGGCGATGACGGTGAGCGCCGAGGCGAAGATCGCCGGGCCGGCCGAGGCGAGCGCGGTCCGCATCGCCTCGTGCTTGTCGACCGTGTGGTGCAGCTCCTCGCGATAGCGCGAGACGAGGAGCAGGGCGTAATCGGTGCCGGCGCCGAGGACGAGGACCGACATGATCGAGCTCGACTGGCCGTTGATCGTCACGCCCAGCTCGGAGAGGCCGTAGCCGAGGGAGCGCGAGAGCGTCTCGGCGAACATCACCGCGACCAGCGGCACGAGCCAGAACATCGGCGAGCGGTAGATGACGATCAGCAGAAAGATGACCAGGCTGACCGCCGCCAGCAGCAGGGTGCCGTTGATCCCTTCGAAGACTTCGATCGCGTCCGCCGAGAAGCCGGCGCCGCCGGTGATCTTGGCTTCCAGCCCGCCGGCTTCGTCGGTGATCTGGTCGCGCCAGTACTTGACCGGGTCGACGATCCGTTCGCCCTCGCCTTCGGCCTTGATGTAGGCGTTGACGATCGCCTCCTTGCCGTCCGGCGAGCAGACCGGGCCAACGAAGGGCGCGTAGCCGGCCGGCTGGCCTTCGATCGTGCTGGTCGTCGTCCCACAGCCGGCCGGCTGGCCCTTGGGCTGTGGTGCCGGGGCCTTGTCCAGCGCCTGGGCCTTGCCTCCGCCGGCGGCGGCCGTGGCGCCGTCGGGGATCACGCCCTGGAAGCGCTTCCCCGCCATCTCGCCGACGTCTTCTTCGATCGTCCCGAAGTCGGCCGCGGTGAGCCCCGAGTCGCGCCGGTAGACGATCACCGCGGGGGCGATTTCGCCCTTCTGCAGGGCCTCGGTGGCGTCGAGGGAGTGGGTCGATTCGGCGTCGCCCGGCAGGTAGGAGGTCGCCTCGTTGCTTTCGGCGTCTTCGAACTTCTCCGGGAGGCCTGCCGGGCCGGCGGCGACGAAGATCCCGACGAACCAGATCGCGAAGACGACCCACTTCGCCCGGCGACCGGCTGGGAAGGTGAAGAAGGAGCCGCGCACGACGGCCATCCTTTCAAAGAAGAGCGGCCAGGTCTTTCGGAGCGGTTATCGGTGCCTGACAGGTGAAGTCTTCGCAGACGTAGGCGCTGG
>DASUIY010000276.1:0-7102 GCA_036279555.1 Solirubrobacterales bacterium
CACCCGCAGTCGCGCGAAGCGACCGGCTATGGCGGCCCCACCGCGGGCCCGATCTGGCGCTACTACATGGAATCGGCCGTGGCCGGCAACTGCCCCGAATTCCCTCAGCCCTCCAGCCTCCCCGAACTTTCCGGCCTCGACAGCGAACACACCTCGTCCTCCGGCTACTCGGACGAATACGAATACGACGAAGAAGAGTCGACCGACAAGCCGTCGAAGAAAGACGAGGAGGGCGGTCAGGAGCCGGGCCCCGAATCGGAAGCTGACCCTGAGCCGGCCCCCGAACCCGCTCCGGAACCGGCCCCCGAACCGGCGCCCGTGCCGCCTCCCTCGGTCGGCGGGGGCATCGCCAGCCCGCGCTGAGCGGGGATCGAGACCCGGGAAGGCTAGGAAACGCCGGGCTCCGTCTCCTTGCGACCGACGACGGCCTCCTTGACCTCGCGCACGTCGCGACCGATCGCATCGAGCCGCTCGAGGACCGCTTGCTCGAAGGACTCGCCGCCGCCCACCCTCCCCGCCGCATGCAGCAGCTCGGCCGTCTCGACCTCGAGAGCCTTGGCGATGCGCTCGATGACCTCGTCGGGGGGCGGGCCCTGGCTTCCCAGCTCGACGCGGGAGAGGTTGGAGGCTGACATCGGGATGCGCTTGGCGAGCTGGTCCAGGGTGTAGCCGCGGTCCCGGCGCAGCTTACGCAGCAAAGCACCGAGGGCCAAGGCCCGGCTGGCCTCGCTCTTTCCTCTCGGGTTGGCCATCGGCCAACCCTCCTTCGAGCATAAACACACGGTCCCCTTGCCGTTTCCCGCAAACCAGTAGATAGCCCGCAAGTCCGGTATCGTCCCGCGGCCTGGCCAGGACGGGAATCGTTGTCAGCCTCGACTTGGCCAGGCATTCCCTCGACTTCTCCGCCGCCCGGCCCTTTGCCCCATCCGGGTGCCGCCCAAATCCTCCGGCGCCGCCCGGAGAATGCCCGACTCTGTCTTTTCGACTTTGCCGATCAACATTGTGCTAGGGTGCCGGTCTCTTTTAGAACTAAGTCAGTCAAAAAACTAAATCAGTCAACAAAGAGAGGATTCCTTTCTATGCGGAACGCTCGCAGGGCAAACCGGTGGCGCAGCCTCAATGCCAGTCTTCTAGTCGCCCTCTTCGCGCTGGCCGCGGCGATCGTCGTCGCGGGTTGCGGGGGAGGAGACGACTCGGCGACCGGTTCGTCCTCGGGAGGCAAGCTCGACGTCGTCGGCTACTCGACGCCGGAGGCCGTCTACGAGGAAGCTCTCGAGCCTGGCTTCGAGGCCACCCCGGATGGGGCGGACGTCAGCTTCAGCAACTCCTTCGGCGCCTCCGGCGACCAGAGCCGCGCGGTCGAGGCCGGCCAGCCCGCCTCCGTCGTCCACTTCGCCCAGGGCGGCGACATGATCCGCCTGGTCGAAGCCGATCTGGTCGCGCCCGACTGGGACAAGAACCAGTACAAGGGGATCGCCCAGGACTCGGTCGTCGTGATGACCGTCCGCAAGGGCAACCCCGAGGGCCTCGAGTCGCTTGACGACCTGCTGACCAAGGACGTCGAGATCATCACCCCGAACCCGTTCAGCTCCGGCGCCGCACGCTGGAACATCATGGCGATCTACGGCTCGCAGCTGCACGAGGGCAAATCCCCGCAGCAGGCGCTCGACGCGGTCAAGACCGTGCTTGAAAAGACGGTCGTGCAGCCCGGCAGCGCCCGCGACGCGCTCGCCGCCTTCACCCAGGGCGAGGGCGACGTGCTGCTCGGCTATGAGAACGAGGCGATCAAGGCCCAGGAAGAGGGCGAGGATGTCGACTACGTCATCCCGCCGAGCACGATCCTGATCGAGACCCCGATCGCGGTCACCAAAGACGCGCCCGAGGCCGCCCAGAAATTCCTCGACTACATCTGGTCGGACGCAGGGCAGGAACTGTGGGCCGAGAACGGCTACCGCCCGGTCAATCCCGACCTGGTCGACCCGAAGCAGTTCCCGACCCCGGAGGATCTCTTCACGATCGCTGAGTTCGGCGGCTGGGAAAAAGTCAACGATGAGTTCTTCGACGACGAAACCGGCTCCGTAGCCGAGATCGAGAAGGAACTCGGAGTCTCGACGAGCGGCTGATGGACGCTCACCCGGCAAGCGTTCCCCCCGTATCCGCAGCGCCCCGGGCAGGCATCCGCCTGCCCGGGGTCGGCGCCGGCCTCGGCCGTGGCCTGGTCGTCCTCTACCTCTCGCTGATGGTGATGCTGCCGCTGGCGGCGGTGGTCGACAACTCGCTCTCCGGCGGGCTCGACGCCTTCTGGAGATCGGTCACCGGCGACCAGGCTATGGCGGCGCTGAAGCTGACCGTGGCCTGCTCGCTGATCGTCGTCGCGATCAACGCCTTCTTCGGCACGATCATCGCCTGGGTCCTGGTGCGCGACGAGTTCCCCGGCAAGGGGGCGGTCAACGCGCTGATCGATCTGCCCTTCGCGCTGCCGACCATCGTCGCCGGCCTCACCCTGCTGACGCTCTACGGGTCGGAGAGCCCGATCGGGCTCAACGTCGCCTTCACCCGCGTCGCGATCGTCCTCGCGCTCTGCTTCATCACCCTGCCCTTCGTCGTGCGCGCGGTGCAGCCGCTGCTGATGGAGATGGACCGCGAGATGGAGGAGGCGGCGACCTCGCTCGGCGCCGGCGGCTTCACCACCTTCCGCCGCATCATCTTCCCCAACCTGATGCCCGGGATCATCGCCGGCATCATGCTCGCCTTCGCCCGGGCGCTGGGCGAGTACGGCTCGCTGATCCTGATCTCCGGCAACATCCCCTTCGAGACCGAGGTCTCCTCGGTCTTCATCCGCAGCCAGATCGAGTCCGGCAACGTTCCCGGCGCCTCGGCCGTCTCGGTCGTGCTGCTGGCGCTCTCGGTGCTGATGCTGGTCCTCGTCAGCCTCTTCGTCCGCTCCGGGGCGCATGGGGAGAAGCGCGGGGTCCTGGTCCGCACCGTCAACCGCGTCATCGGCCGCTCGCAGGTCGGGGGTGGAGCATGACCCCCACCGCCCCCGCCAAGTGGGGCCTGCGCGGCCTCGCCTTCGGCTACCTCGGCCTGCTGCTGCTCGCGCCGGTAGCGATGATCTTCTACAAGACGTTCGAGCACGGCCTCGGCCCGCCGATCGAGGCGATGACCTCGCCCGACGCGATCCACGCGATCCAGCTCACCCTGCTGATGGTCGCGGTCGCCGTGCCGCTCAACACGATCTTCGGCGTCGGCTGCGCGCTGCTGCTGGTCCGCCGTCGCTGGTGGGGGAACGCGGTGATCGACGCGATCATCAACCTCCCCTTCGCGATCTCGCCGATCGTGATCGGCCTCTCGCTGCTCCTGCTCTACGGCAGCGGCGGCTGGTTCGGGCCGAGCCTCGAAGAAGCGGGCGTCGAGGTTCTCTTCTCCTGGCCGGCGATGGTCCTCGCCAGCATCTTCGTCTCGCTGCCCTTCGTCGTGCGCGAGACGGTGCCCGTGCTGCAGGAGATCGGCACCGAGCAGGAGCAGGCGGCCTCCACCCTGGGAGCCAATGCCTGGCAGACCTTCTGGCGGGTCACCCTGCCGGCGATCCGCTGGGGCGTCGCCTATGGCGTCGTGCTGACCACTGCGCGAGTCCTGGGCGAGTTCGGCGCGGTGACGATCGTCTCCGGCTCGATCTCGGGCGAGACCGAGACCCTGCCGCTCTTCGTCGCCAAGGCCTTCGAGCAGTTCGACGAGGAAGCCGCCTACGCAGGCGCGATCGTCCTCGCCCTGCTCGCTCTGACGACGCTGCTGCTGATGAGCGTCGGCGGCCGCAAGGCCAAGGCCCAGGGCGGGCCGGTCCCGATCACGGGCGACGCCGCCATCTCAACGTCAAACACGAAGGAGGGTTCCTGATGGGAATCGCAGTCGAGGGAGCGCGCAAGCGCTTCGGTGACTTTCAGGCTCTTGACGACGTCTCGATAGACGTGCCCGACGGCTCGCTCACCGCCCTGCTGGGGCCGAGCGGCAGCGGCAAGTCGACGCTGCTGCGGGCGATCGCCGGGCTGGAGACGCTCGACGCCGGGCAGGTGACGATCAACGGCGAGGACGCGACGGCTCTGCCGGCGCAGAAGCGCGAGGTCGGCTTCGTCTTCCAGCACTACGCCGCCTTCAAGCACATGACGGTGTTCGGCAACGTCGCCTTCGGGCTGAAGATCCGCAAGTGGGACAAGGCGAAGATCTCCGCCCGTGTCCACGAGCTGCTGCAGCTGGTTCAGCTCGACGGGCTGGCGGAGCGCTACCCCGACCAGCTCTCCGGCGGCCAGCGCCAGCGCATGGCCCTTGCCCGGGCGCTGGCGGTGGAGCCGCAGGTGCTGCTGCTCGACGAGCCCTTCGGGGCGCTCGACGCCAAGGTCCGCAAGGACCTGCGCACCTGGCTGCGCCGCCTCCACGACGAGATGCACGTGACGACGATCTTCGTCACCCACGACCAGGAGGAGGCGATGGACGTCGCCGAGCAGCTGGTCGTGATGAACGAGGGCAGGGTGGAGCAATCGGGCAGCGCCGACGACCTCTACGACCACCCGGCCAACGAGTTCGTGATGAGCTTCGTCGGCGAGGTCAACCGGCTCGGCGAGCACTTCGTGCGACCGCACGACATGTCCGTCGGGCTCGACCGCGACGACGGCGCCGAGGAGGCGATGGTGCAGCGCATCGTCGCCCTCGGCTTCGAGATCCGGGTCGAGTTCGTCCTCGGCGACGGCACCGAGGTCTGGGCCCAGCTGACCCGCGCCGAACTCCAGAAGCTGGAGCTGCGCGAGGGCCAGATCGTCTACCTGCGGCCCGGGCAGACCAAGAGCTTCAGCGGTGATGTCCCGCCGCCCGACGGAGGTGGGGCCTCGACTCCCCGCCGCCCAGACGGGGGCGAGGGCGCAGAGGTATCTGCAGCCGCCTGAAGGGGTGACGGGACGGGGCGCTCTCTTGCCGGGTAGTGCCCCGTCCCTCCCACCATCCCGTTCATTCGCTGCCGGGAGGCATAGCGTAGGCCGAGGGGCGCAGGGCCGATTGTCGCCTGGTATTCTTGAGTTAGATGGTCAATAAACCCAAGAAAGGAGAGAACCGGTGAGCCATGAGCCCAGCCACACCACTTTTGTCTCCCGCGGCAGGTTGAACGGCGTTCTGCGTCAGCCGACCGGAGGGGGGCCGGCCGAAGGCAGCAGCACTCAGCCGGGGCGGGAGAGGAAGGACGTCGACGAGCTCGACACCCAGGCCTTCGAAGCCCTCTACTACCGCGCCCGCCTGGTTCTCGGCGACTCCCTGCAGCGGCCCGGACGGTTCCAGCTCCGCGACTAGGCGATGCGGCGCTCGAAGGACTTCTCCAGCGCCTGCTCCTCGTCGTCGCCGGCGACGGTCTTGTCCAGGCGGGCGACCGCCTTGCGGCCGTCGAGGCGCAGGGTGGCGACCTGGTTGTCGAAGTAGGGCCCCTCGAGCAGGCGCCAGCGGATACCGGGGTCGGGAGCGCCGGAGAGGTGGGCCAGGCCGCGGGTGGCGGCGGCGAAGGGGCGCGAGAAGCCGGCCCGGATGACCCGCCGCTCTTTCGCGTCGAGGGGGTTGCGGTATGGCGAGCAGACGGCCTGGTAGACGGCGCTCTGCACGCCCGCCTCGGGCCGGAAGGCGATGTCGCAGAGGTAGGCGTGGTGGACGTCGCCCGAGAGCAGCACGATCGACGCCGGCGGCTTGCCGCGCTTGCCGGAGCCGACCTCTTCGAGCAGCTCGCGCAGGCGCTGGAAGGAGAACTGGAATGCGGCCCAGTGGTCGAAGTCGAGGGCGCGCCGCAGCTGCTCGCTGCCGCGCGCGACCGCACCGCCCCAGGCGCCGTCGCAGAGGCGCTCGTTCCAGGCCTCGAGGTGGTGGAAGCCGGGGGAGAGCAGGTAGGGGACGGTGGTCGCCAGCAGCAGGTGGTCGAAGTCGCCGCTGGCGTGATCGACGATCCATTCCCAGACCTCGTCGTCGAACATCGAGCGCCGCTCCTCGGAGAGCACCCGGGAGGCGCGCGAGTCGAGGAAGATCGCCCGCACCCCGTCGAGGTCTCGGCAGTAGCTCCAGCGGGTGCCGGCCGCCGTCGATTCGATCTCCCGGGCCCAGTCGCGCAGCACCTCGGTCGCGTCGGGGTTGCCCCGCACCTTGGCGTAGACGTCGTTGTCGTCGAGCTCGCGCGGCGAGAGGTTGCCGAGGTGCTGGTAGATCCAGTAGCTGGCGATGCCGTCGACGGCGCGCTCGTGCCACCACTCCTTGCGGTCCATCTCCTCGTGCCAGGAGCGCGAGATGTTCCAGTCGTCGCTCATGTCGTGGTCGTCCCAGGCCATCGAGATCGAGACGGTCGAGAAGAGCCAGCGGATAAGCGGATCGCTCCAGGACTCCTCGTAGAGCCAGGTGTACTCCTCGAAGTCGATCACCTCTTCGCCCGGGGGGCGGCTGACGTCGCGCTTGGCGCGGATCTTCTCGCGCGTGCGCGGCGAGCCCTCGTCGACGTAGATCTGGTCGCCGAGCAGGAAGAGCAGCTCCGGCCACTTGTCGCGCTCCTGGCGGGCCATCTGCGCCGCCAGCACGCGCAGGGCGTCGAGCTCGTGGCCATCGTCGTGCTCGTCCTGCGTCAGCGTGTATGGCTTCTCGTGCGGAACGGCCACCCGGCACGAGCCGAAGCAGACGTCGAGCGGCTCGCCGGCCTCGAGCGTGCATATCGCGCTGGGCGGCAGGTCGTGGCCCGTCGCCGGCCAGGCGGGCTCTCCGTCGAGCGCGACCTCGTACTCGTAGAAGCCGCCCGGCTCGAGCTCTTCGATCCGCACCAGGGCGTAGTGGTGCCCACATACGCCGAAGGTCCGCTCACGGCGGCCGAGCACCTCGACCTCGCAGGCCTCGTCGGTCTCGACCCATACCGTCGCCTCGGTTTCAGAGACGTAGCGAAGCAGCGGCCCGAGGACGAGATTCGGCATGGCACCCCCTCTACCCGGATGCGTGCCCAGTCAGCCCGGTCGACGGAAACCAGGCTCCCGGCCGCGCCTGCCTCACCCGCCAGGCACGGCCTGGCGGGTGAGGAGTCGCTGGCGATGATCCGCGCCGG
>DASUIY010000277.1:0-20740 GCA_036279555.1 Solirubrobacterales bacterium
GCGACCTCCCCGCGGTAGAAGGTCTCCGAGCCCTCGGTCGCGAAGCGTTCGAGCGCCTCGGCAAGCTCGCCGAAGCGGAAGAGATCGCCCTCGCGCAGCGTCCTCCCGGCGGGTGCGTAGAGCTCGCGCGTGCCCTCGAGCCGGGCGTGTATCGGCTCGAGGATGTCGAGGATGTAGGCCTGCTCGGCGTTGACCGGCGCGCCCTCCCTGGCGAGCCGCACGCCGGGCTTGACGAGCTCGGCCAGCGGCACCGTCCCGAACCGCGCCAGCGCCTGCTCCAGCCCCGCGGCCGTCCCCGGCACACCGCAGGAGGCCGGGCCGACGTAGAACGTCTGCACCGTCTCGGCATCGAAGTGGACGGGAACCGGCACCAGCTCCGCCCCCCGCGCGACCCCGTCGGCGCCGGGCGCGGCGACGAAGAAGTCGAGCAGCACCGTCTCCTCGCCACGGTGGACCATCATGAAGCCACCGGCCCCGAAGCCGGTCAGGGGGCTCTCGGCGGCAAAGGACGCGAGCACAGCGCAGACCGCAGCGTCGACCGCGTTGCCGCCTTCGCGCAGGACCTCGGCCCCCGCCTCGGCGGTGACCGGGTGCCCCGCGGCGACGACCCCTGCCATCGGGGAAGGGTCTAGCCGGGGAGGAACTCTGGGACGTCGAGCGCGCCGAGCTCGCCGGCCTTCTCGGACCGCGGCGGGCGGCCCCGGCCACTGTCCGCCGTGCGGCGGATCGTCGGCTCGGCCACTCGCTTCGGGACGGCACGACCGTCGAAGCGGGTCGCGACGACGGTGACCCAGACCTGGTCCTTGAGCTCATCGTCGACGTTGGCGCCGAAGATGATGTTGGCGTCGGGGTGGGCCGCCTCGCCGACGAGCTTCGCGGCCTCGCTGACCTCGACCAGGGAGAGGTCGGCACCGCCGGTGATCGAGAGCAGGATCGCCCGCGCACCCTCCATCGAGGTCTCGAGCAGGGGCGAGGAGATCGCTTTTTCGGCCGCCAGCACCGCCCGGTCGTTGCCGTGCCCCATGCCGATGCCGAGCAGCGCCCGGCCCGCTTCGGACATGATCGTGCGCACGTCGGCGAAGTCGAGGTTGATCACGGCGGGCAGGGTGACCAGGTCGGAAACGCCCTGGACTCCCTGGCGCAGGACGTCGTCGGCGACCTGGAAGGCCTCGACCATCGAGGTCTGCTGGTCGAGCACCTCGAGCAGGCGGTCGTTGGGGACGACGATCAGGGTGTCCACCTCCGCCGCCAGTTCCTCGATGCCCCTGCTGGCCTGGTTGCCACGGCGGCTGCCCTCGAAGCTGAACGGCTTGGTGACGATGCCGACCGTGAGCGCGCCGACCTCGCGGGCGAGGCGGGCGATGACCGGGGCGGCGCCCGTGCCGGTGCCGCCGCCGGCGCCGGCGGCGACGAAGACCATGTCGGAGCCCTTCAGCAGGCGCTTGATCTTGTCCTGCTCCTCGAAGGCGGAACGGTGGCCGAGCTCGGGGTCGGCGCCGGCGCCGAGGCCGCGCGTCTGCTCTTCGCCGATGTGGACGGTGACGTCGGCCATGCAGAGCTGCAGCGACTGAAGATCGGTATTGACCGCCATGAACTCGACCCCCGGAATCCGGGCCTCGACCATGCGGTTGACGGCGTTGACGCCGCCGCCTCCCACGCCGACCACGCGGATGACCGGCTGATGAGGCTCCCCACTGCCGGGCGGCTCATACTCCGGCTCCTCCCGCCCGTACCGCGGCGCTTCAACGACCGGCTCAATCTCTCTGCGAGAAGAACGCGGCTCCTCGGAGAAAACCCGCTTCAACCGCTCGGGAGGGGTCTCTTTTGAGCCCTCGCTCGACCCTGAGCCCTGGGATTCAGACGCATCTCCCGCGGGTGGCGTGGGGCTGGGCTCCTCGCCCGCAGCCTGCGAGGACGAGGAGTCCTGCCCCGCGACAGGACCCGCGGCCGACCCCTCCGGAGTCTCGTCGTCAGAAGTCGACCGAAAAAGATCGGAGAGAGGCCCCTCACGCATACTCGCCCGCTTATTGCGCCGACTCATGTGCCAGAACCTCCTTGGCCAACTCCCGGTAGTAGTTCGCGGCACTGCTGGCGGAATCGTACTTGAGCACGCTGGCGCCTTTCACGGGCGCCTCGGCGAATTTGATCGTCTTGCGGATGCGGGACCTGAAGACGAGCTCGCCGAAGTTCTCCTCGAGTATCTCCACGGCCTCCTTGGCGTGGACCGTCCGCGAGTCGAGCATGGTCGGCAGGATGCCCTCGATCCGAACGTCGGGGTTGAGGTTCTCCTGGATCATCTTCAGCGTGTTCTGGAGCTGGACCAGCCCGCGCATGGAGAGATACTCGCACTGCACGGGGACGATCACCTTGTTAGCCGCGGTCAGCGCGTTGATCGTCAGCAGCCCGAGGCTGGGCGGCGTATCGATGCAGACGAAGTCGTAGTTGCCGATGACCTCCTTCAGCGCCTTCTCCAGCGAGCGCTCACGGCCGATCTTGGTGCTCATCGCGATCTCCGCCCCGGCCAGGTCGATCGAGGCGACGGCGATGTCGATCTCGCGTTTCTGGATGATCTCCGAGATCGGCATGTCGTGGACGAGCACGTCGTAGAGGCTCTTTTCAACCTTGTCCGGATCGATCCCCTGGCTCATCGTCAGGTTCCCCTGCGGATCCAGGTCGATGCACAGAACCCGGTGCCCCGACTCGGCAAACGCCACGGCCAAGTTCAAAGTAGTAGTCGTCTTCGCGACCCCGCCCTTCTGGTTCGCAAACGCGATCACCTCAGCGTGCTTCACCGGCACCTCAGGCTCAGCCCGCTCGACCACGACCTCATGCCTGGACGGCGCCAGCAGATCCCGCGGCAAGAACCGCTTGGGCTCGGCACCGTCAGCGTCAGAGTGCCGCCCCTCAGCTACAGCTGCCTTCACCGCCGGAGCCGGAGCGTCTTCCATCTCCGCTTCTCCCGCGGGTGGCGCTGTAGGGGGGACCGCCCCCGAGGACGCTTTAGCGACCGCAGGGGGCGGTGGGTCCCCTGCAGCGACAGGACCCGCGGGCGAGCTAGGCTCGCGATGCTCCGGCACCGCCTCCTCCATCCGCTCCAGCTCCGCCACGATCGGATGCGGATCCTCGACAGGCTTGGACATGAACTTGCTCTTGCGGCTCAGGAATCCCATTGCGCGGGTATTCGCATGACCGCCCCCTTTTCCTGCCGCCTCCGAAAATTGCTAGGAATCACCCGGTAACCGAACTTCTCGACAAGCGGCTGGTCTTCGTCACCGGCAAGGGCGGAGTCGGCAAGACCACGGTCGCGGTCGCACTCGGCCTGCGCGCCGCCGCCGAAGGCAAGCGCACGATCGTCTGCGAGGTGTCCGCGCAAGAGAACGCCTCGCGCATCTTCGAGCACACCGAAGTCGGCTTTCACGAGGTCGAGATGGCGGAGAACCTCTGGTCGATCTCGATCGACCCCGACGAGTCGATGCGCGAGTACGTGCTGCTGCAGCTGAAGGTGAGGGCGATGCGCGACATGCTCTTCCGCAGCCGCATCTTCAGCTACCTCGCCGCCGCCACGCCGGGGCTGAAGGAGCTGGTGACGATCGGCAAGATCTGGGAGCTGGCCCAGCTCGACCGCAAGGTGAAGAAGGGGCGCAAGTACGACCTGGTGATCGTCGACGCGCCCGCCACCGGCCACGGGATCGGCTTCCTGCAGACGCCCCGCACCTTTGCCGCGATCGCCCGTGTCGGCCCGATCCACTCCCAGGCCCAGCAGCTCGACCGCCTGATCACCGACCAGGCGCACACCGGCGTCGCGATCGTCTCGCTGCCGGAGGAGATGCCGGTGAACGAGTCGGCGACGCTGGAGCGCGACCTCCGCGACGAGGTCGGCGTCGCGGTCGACCGCGTCTACATGAACGGTCTCTATCCGGAGCGCTTCTCGCCCGAGGAGGCCGAGCGGCTGGCCGAGCTGGCCGGCGGCGAGAACGGCTCCGCACGCGCGGCGGCGCGCGCCGCCGTCTCCGAGCACAACCGTGCCCGCTCGCAGCGCGCCCAGCTCGCCCGCCTGCGCCGCCGGGTCGAGGCCCCGGTGAAGACCCTGCCCTTCCTCTTCGAGCCCGAGCTCGGCGTCGAGGCGGCGGAACGGCTGGCGAGGAGGCTCGGCTGATGCCCCACGTCGGCGAGATCCTCGAGCACAAGGACATCTGCATCTGCGCCGGCTCGGGCGGGGTGGGCAAGACGACGACCTCGGCGGCGATCGCCGCCGGCATGGCCGCGAGCGGGCTGAAGGTCTGCGTGCTGACGATCGACCCGGCGAAGCGGCTCGCCGACTCGCTCGGCCTGAAGGAGCTGGGCAACGAAGCGCGGAAGGTCGACCCGGAGCTGTTCGAGCGCCACGGGATCGAGATGAGGGGCGAGCTGTGGGCGATGATGCTCGACGCCAAGGCCACCTTCGACGAGCTCGTCGCCCGGCAGGCCCCCGACGAGGAGGCGCGCGACAGGGTCCTCGGCAACCGCATCTACCAGCAGATCTCCAGCGCCCTGGCCGGCTCGCAGGAGTACATGGCGATGGAGAAGCTCTTCGAGCTGCACACCGAGGGCCGCTTCGACCTGCTGGTCCTCGACACGCCGCCGACCCGCAACGCGCTCGACTTCCTCGACGCGCCGCGGCGGCTCACCCAGTTCATCGAAGGCCGCTCGCTGCGCGTCTTCATGCGCCCGACCGGTCTCGCCGCCAAGGTCGCCGGCCGCGGCGCCTCGGTCGCGCTTTCGGTCTTCAAGCGCATCGTCGGCTTCGACCTGCTCGCCGACCTGGCCGAGTTCTTCAACGCCTTCAGCGGCATGGTCGACGGCTTCCAGGCCCGCGCCAAGCGGGTCAACAGCCTGCTGGCAGACCCCCGCACCTGCTTCCTCGTCGTCTGCGGCCCGCAGGGCGAGCCGGTCGACGAGGCCGTCTACTTCCACCGCAAGCTGGTCGAGGCGAAGCTGCCCTTCGGCGGCGTCATCGTCAACAAGGTCCACTACCCGGCCGAGCGCCTGCGCGGCGACGGCGCCGACCTGGAGGCGGAGCTGACCGAGAAGCTGGGTGACGAGGACCTCGCCGGCCGGGTCGCCGGGAACTTCGCCGACTATCAGGCGCTCGCCGAGCGCGACGCCGGCAACATCGAGCGCCTGGCGAAGGAGCTGCGGACCAGCGGCGTGATCCGCGTCCCCTACCTGGACGAGGACGTCCACGACCTCGCCGGCCTGGCCGAGATCAACCGCTACCTGTTCGCCTCGAGCGAGGAGAGAATCGAGATCGCGGCCGGCCGCGCCTAACCGGCGTGCCGGTCGTAATGGTCATAGCGCAGCTCGCTGACCTCCCAGTCCGCGTTCTCGGGGACCGGGAAGAGGTGGCGCACGCGCGGGGTGTCGATCCGCTCGCGATGCTGGACGTCGCCCTCGATCGCGGGGAAGTCGAGTGTGCTCTCGGGTGCCTCGACCTCGTCGAGCCAGGGCGTCGCCGTGATCTGGATCTCGCCCTCGTCGGGGATCGGCTCGAGGATGCGGGTCTCCTGGTGGTCATGCTCGTCTACTGGCTCGCGATGCAGTCGGTGATGTGACGTCACTGGCTCCTCCACCTCTCCCGTGTCGGGTATGTCCAACTCTGAAATCGTCTCCACGATCGTGCCGTCGCCGTCCTGCAGGCCGGTCGCGATCAGGGTCTCGTCGGCGGCGGTGCCGAGATCGGCGCCGAGCTCTCCAAGGGCCGCGTCGCGAAGGATCCGCCGCACCCCCTCCTCCAGCCAGCTCGCCATGGCGAGGCCGGGCAGCGACTGGGTGCCGTTCATCAGCAAGCGCTCCAGCTCCAGCGCCGCCTCGATCCGCTCGCGGGCCTCGATCCGGTCGAACTCCTCGCAGGCCAGCAGTGCCGAGGCGCGCATCGGCAGCGAGGCGCCGACCGGCCCGTGGCCGTCGAGCACCGCGCGAAGGGCAAGCAGGTGGTCGCTGAGACCCTCCAGCGCCGACCCCCTGCCGCAGCCCAGCTCGAAGCGTGCGACACCCCAGGCGAGAGCGCCGTCGGGGTCGGGACGCGCCTCCAGCCTGGCGGCGAACTCCGCCAGCTGCACGGCCTCCTCCTCGCTCAGCTCGTAGCCGCCGGAGCGGGTGGCGGGGGCGCCGGTGGCCAGGCGGGCCCAGCGGTCCTCGCCCGTCGGGGCGAACGCGTAGGGGCCGAGCCCGACGCTGCCCGGCTTGAAGAGGTGCATGACGCTGATCAGCTCGTGCAGCTGCTGCATCGCGCCTTCGGCGCTCTCGGCGCCCTCGCCCTGCTCGGCCAGGGCAAGGAATTGCGGCTCCCAGGCGGCGCGGCCCATGCCCTCGCTGCGCATCGCCTCGACCGGCGCCTCGATCGCGTCGGCCCGGACGATCTGGACGCCGTGGGGAAGTTGCAGGCGCGGCAGCGGCATGCGCAGCCCGACCAGCGGCGCGATCAGCACGTCGGCCTCCTCGGCGCCGCGCGTCTCGGCCTCCAGCACCGCAAGCGCGTTGCCGAGCCGCTGGTGGTCGAGCGCAAGTTCGGTGCAGCCGTCCCAGAGCGAGGCAAGGAAAGCGCAGAGCATCTTCGCGGCGCGCTCGCCGGGGTCCCCCGGGACCGGCTCGCCGCGGGCTTCGAGGTAGGCGGCGGCGATGCCCGCCGCGGCGACCGAGTCGCGGGCCGGGCCGAAGGCCTCGAGCTCACGCAGCTCGTTCTCGCGCTCGCGCACGTAGAGCGAGGTCAGCGGCCGGTAGCTGTAGAAGGCGGCGTCATCGCCGCTCTCGGCATCGACGTCGAAGGGGATCTGGTCCCCTCCGGCAACGAGCGCGCCGAGGCGGATCGCCGCCTCGGAGGCAAGGCGGGTCAGCTGGTCGTTGAGCATGCGGTCACGCACGCCCTCCGCTTCCCGCCCGCCCCAGGCGCTCCTGCGCCTGCACGGAGCCTTGCATGACGTAACCGACGGCGTTCTACGCGAGTCCGCGCTAACCCGTCATATAGACGGGTTTTGGCGGACTCGGCGTTCAGGCGACGACCGGCTCGCGCTCGGCGTCTCCGGAGAGCCAGCGGCGGCCATAGCGGCGCATGTCCTCGACCAAGGGAACGAGAGCCTCGCCCTTCTCGGTCAGCGCGTACTCGACCCGGGGCGGCACCTCGGGGAAGGTGTGGCGCTCGACGATGCCCTCCTCTTCCAGCGCCCGCAGGCGCAGCGAGAGCGTGCGAGGGCTGATCCCCTCAAGCGAGCGCTCCAGCTCGCAGAAGCGGCTCGAGCCCTCGGCCAGGTCGCGGATGACGAGAAGGGTCCACTTGCCACAGACGACTTCAGCCGTGCGGCAGACGGGACATCTGGAGTTGGATGCGGCACTCATCGAAGTGGCGAGGCGGGTTGTGTCGATTGCCTCGCTTCAGCGAGTGTACCGATCTCGCTTCACTTACTGAAGTTTTGGATGGTCGCGGCGATTCTTGGCTCCCCGCTTGGCGCGTAGATCGAGCGGAAGTAGCAGGCAAGTCTCGTTTCCAGCCGCGAAGATCGCCGCCGTACCTGGTTCGATATCCGTGCCGCCCTGGCGACGGGGTGCTCGTCGCCAAATCTATGGCGGTGGAAGGGGGTGATTGGCGTTGGCCAAGAACCCACCCAAAGGACCGGGACGAGTTGGAGCGGTCAGAGGTCGCTCCCAGTTCCTGGCGCCGAACGGCAACTGGGCCAAGAGAAATCGGGATACCGGTCAGATCATGGACCAGAAGCTCGGAGGCGAGCCCTTCAAGGGCGTCCGTAAGGAGAAGTAAGGCCTAACGGCCTGTAGTGCGGGACGAGAGTCACAAGCTCTCGTCCCGTCTATTTGATTACCCGGCTGCGTCTCCTGCACGCTTGTTCAAGCTGACCTATCCCTGACGGCTGCTAGCGAGCCTTGCTGATCGATGCCATCGGGATCGCTGGCTCGACTCTTGCGATTTGCATATTGCTCCCTCCTTGCACCTGTCGATTTGCTCAAAGCATCTTGAGTGCTATCGACTATAGCCCGGAACGGCGGCGCAACCAGGGAGTTCACTACCCCGCTGCGGCAGGGGTGGATCAGTACTTGCCGGCAGTGACCGGTTCGACCTTGAGGATGTTGATCTTGTAGCGGATGTCGTTCTCGCCGTAGACGAAGGTGACGGGCATGCCGGTTTCGACTTCGAGCAGCTGGCAGGTGCTGGAGCCGGAGAGGCAATTGCCTTCGCCGAAGACGGAGGTGACTTCGTCGGAGATCAGCAGCAGCGGCTTGCGGGTCTTCGGGCTGATCCCCATGTAGGTGACGACCTGGGCTTTCTCGCCGGGCAGCGCGGCCGGCGGCACGACCCGATGCCGCACCATCGGGTCGCCGGTCTCCTTGCTGCCGTCGGCCTTGGTCTCTGTGCGGGTGATCTTGACGTCGACGGCGAAGCTGAACAGGGTCAGCTCGGGCTCGGCGCCGGCGCCGCCTGAGGTTTCGTCGGTCGTGTCCGTGGTCACGGTCGTGGTCTTTCCGTCGGCGTCCTTGACCGTCTTCGTCGTCTTGGTGGTCTTCGTCGTTGTCGTGGTCGCCGAACTCGTTTCGCCCTCCCCGCCACCGCCCAGCTCCGTGCCCTTCAGCTGGGGCGAGGTGTAGCGCTGTTCGAAGGGGTCGGTGGCGCTGCGCCCCTCGAGGCGCTTGCGGTAGTCGCGCAGGCCGGGCCTGGCCTCGACCACGGTCAGGGTCGGGCCTCCCGCTGCACGGTCCTCCAGACCACTTGCCGCAGCTCCTCCTGCCGGAGCCGGAACCGGCTCCTCCGAATTACCGCCGAGCAGGAAGGGCACGGCGAGGATCGCGAGGATGCCGAGGGCGACCAGCGGCAGCAGGTGCCGGTCGCGCAAGTCCCAGTAGAGGTCGACGAGGAAGTCCGGTGCCTTCAGCTCGGGCATCTTCAGGTCGGGGCCCTTCAGCCGCTTCACGGTGCACCCCCGGTCGTGGTCGCGGCGGGCGTCGCCGTGGCGGCTTCAGGGCCGCCCGGCGAGGCGCCGGCGGTGATTCCCTGGCCGGGTGGGGTCAGGTAGGTCGTGACGGAGAAGCTCGCCTTCAGCTCCGGGAAGCTGAGCTCAGGGTCCCCTTTCAGCGAGAACCCGTCGACGGTGATCAGCCGCCCGTCGACGACGGCCTCTTCGTTGGTCGTCGCGACCAGCGAGTCGAGGCCCTCGATGAAGTCGGCGATCTCGAAGAAGTCGCCCTGGAAGGTGAGCGTGTAGGGCATCACGGCAAGGCCGGCAGGGCCGATACCGGCGCCGAGCGGCAGCAGCGAGGCCGCGGCCTCGGTCGCCGAGACGGGTTCGCCGGTGGTGCTGGCCGGCGCGGGTGCGTCGCCGTCGCCGCCCGCGCCGGGGCTGAGTTCAAGGGCCTGGAACTTCACTTCTGCCTGATCGGCGATGCGGTTGACCTGGACCAGCAGCGAGGCGGTGTCGTCATCGCCGGGCACGGCCTTGCCGAGCACGACGAGCTTGCGGTAGTCGACCGGGAAGCTTTCGCGTGCTTCTTCGGCCACGTCCACTTCGGCTTCGTGCTGGGCCAGCGAGCTTTCCAGCCGTTCGACCTGGACACCCAGCTCCTTGACTTCCTCGCGCTTCGGGCTCAACGCCATGGTCCAGAAGGCGACGGCGATCACCGCAACCCCGAGCATCGCTCCAATCACCGCGTTCTTGGATTTGCCCTCGAGCTTCATCAGCCTTCACCGGCGCTTTCCTCGGAGCTCTCTTCGGTCTCACCAGAAGCGGCCTCGGCCTCTTCCGGTGCCGAGACAGGGGTCGATCCCCCTGCCGTCGTCAGCGGCACCGGCGCCGCGTCGAAGGCGACGACGATGCTGAACTTGGCGATGAAGTCGCGGGTGCGGCAGTCCTCGCCGCCGCCACTGCCGCTGCCGGCCTCTCCGGTTTTGCTGGCCAGCTCGGAGGACTCGACGCCGACCCGGGTCACCCCGTCGATGTCCTTCAGGGTGGTGACGAAGCCGGCCACGCCCTCCTGGCCGCGGGCGCAGCCCTCGATTGCCAGGGCAGGGCCGTGCGCCGCCCCGCGCAGCTGCGCGCCACCGCCGCCCCCGTCGATCGAGACGCTCGGCGTCGCCGTCGCATCGAGACTGACCAGCCAGACGTCGCTGGGCAGGACCAGCGCCAGTTCGCGCATCACCCGTTCCCAGTCGAAGCGGCTGTCGGCGAGGCTGGTCACGGTCGCGATCCGCTGTTCGCTCATCGCTCGAAATTCCGTGTAAGCGGCGAGGCGCTGGGCGCGAGCCGTGGCGGCCGCGTCTTCGCGCTTCAGGGTCGCGACTTCGTCCTTGCGTTCGGAGATCTGGTTGTCGGTGAGGACCAGGGCGGTGACGCCTGCCAGCACGAGGACGAGGGCGCCGATCAGGACGTAAGGAAGAGGGCCCGTGCGCAGCGGCGCGCTCTCGCCACGCCGCTGGTCGATTGGGATCAGGTTTACCGGGCGCACCGCTCAGCTCTCCAGGGCAAGGCCGTAGGACAGCGTCAGGCGAGCCGCTGCCTCGTCGTCGAGTGCAGAGAGGGCGGCGGGGCGAGCGACCTCGATCGGGGTGCCGAGACCCTCCTCCATGCGTCGCGCAAAGCCGGGGATCGTGCTCCCTGGGCCGCTGAGGACGATCTTCCCGACCGGCAGGGCGCTCTCCTGGGCACCGTAGTAGTCGAGCGAGAGGCGCATCTCGTCGAGCACCGTCGAAACGCCCCCCTCGAGAGCCTGCCGTGCACCGGCGACCGTCTCGGGGTCGCCCTCGATCTCCTCGAGGGGCTGCTCGACGCCCACGTGGGCGAGCCACTGGGCGGCGTGGTCGGCGTTGAGGCCGTGGGCGCCGGCGAACTGTTCGGTGATCGCCTCGAGGCCGGCGTGGGAGACGCGGGTGAAGAGGCATGCCCTCCCCCGCGCCACGGCGAGGTTGGTGACGTCGCCGACGTTGCAGTAGAGGACCGCCTCGGTCGGGCGCTGGCCCGGCTCGACGTCGCCGCCTGCGAGCCCGGCATCGGCGAGGGCGCGGATCATCGCGAAGGCGGAGAGGTCGACGCCGACCGGCTCCAGGCCGGCGCTGCGGATCGGCTCGACGAAAGAAGAGACCATGTCGCGGCGAGCCGCGACCACGACCACGTCGACCTGGGGCTTCGCTCCCTCCTCGGCGGGAACGCCACCGACCACCTGGTGCTCGAGCACAGCCTGGTCGAGCACCATCGGGATCTGCTCCTGGGCCTGGAAGCGGACCGCGGCCTCCATCTCCTTCGGGTCCTCGATCGCCGGCAGGCGCACGGTACGGACGACGACGTTCTGGTTGCCGACGCCGAGCCGGACGCGCTTGCTGAGCTTGTGCTCGGAGAAGAGCTCCTTCAGCGCCTCGGTGAGGCGGCCGGGGTCGAGCACCTCGCCCTCGTGGAAGATGCCAGGCTCGAGCGGCTGGATCGCCGAGGCGCTGAGCCGGGCCGAGTCGTTCGCGCCCTGCATCTCGGCCGCGGCGATGCTGCCCGCCTCGATCTCGAGGCCGACGACGCCGCCCGTCTTCTTCCTGGTCAGTTGCAGTTGCATGGCTGGAGTGGCGCCGCTCATGGCGCGCTTCCCCATTGATCGACAGAAAGGCCGCAGACCTTTCGCCCTGCAACTACTTATTTCTAGGAGAACCTGGACGGTCGTCCTAGAAGGTGCTCAGGTACCAGTCGACCATCTGGTCGCCGAGGAGCAGGCCGACGACCCCGCCAAGAGCGAGGAAGGGCCCGAAGGGAATCGCCTTCTTGCGCGCGCCGGCTCCGTCGCGGGCGATCATCGCCAGGCCGACGAGCGAGCCGGCGAGCAGGGCGACGAGGATCGCCGGACCGACGTCGCGGCCCAGGAACAGCCCCATCGTCGCCGCCAGCTTGACGTCGCCGAGCCCCATCCCCCGCGGGTACGCGAGCGCCGCGGCGAAGAGCAGGCCACCGGCCGCAGCGGCGGCGATCGCCCGCTCCGGCAAGCTGCCCGGGTCGCCGGCCGCGGTGATCGCCAGAGCGAGGATCGCGGCGACGATCAGGATCTTGTTGGGGATGATCCGCTGCTCGAGGTCGGTCAGCGTCACCGCCGTCAGCAAGGTGACGAAGACGAGGCCCAGCGCCACTTCCCAGGGCTCGTCCCAGAGGACCAGGACGGTCGCTGCGTAGAGGGCGCCCAGCGCCAGCTCGGTGAGGGGGTAGCGCGCCGAGATCGCGGTCCCGCAGCAGCGCGCCCTCCCCCGCAGCAGCGCCCAGGAAATCACGGGCACGTTGTCGTAGGCGGCGATCTGGACGCCGCAGGCAGGGCAGCGCGAGCGCGGCCCGACGATCGATTCGCCGCGCGGCACCCGGTGCGCGACCACGGTCACGAAGCTGCCGGCGATCAGCCCTCCGAGGAAGGCGATCGCCACGGCGGCGGCCATCCGCTAGCCGCCTTCGATTGGCGTGGTGGTGTTGATCTCGATCCGGGTCGGGTAGTTCGGGTGGTCGTACATGATCGGGATCGCTTCCGCGTCGGTGTTGCCGGGGTCGGCGCTGAGCGCGACGCCGAGCCTTTCTTCGGCGAGAATCGTTTTCGTTTCCGGCGTTCCTTCGAGTTCCATGGTCAGGCGCACCTTGGTCCAGGAATTTCGAGGCCAGAAGCCGTTTCCCTCCGGCGTGTAGGTCCAGTAGTCCGCGCCCGTCGCACTGTCATGGAAGATCGTGTCGGACGATTCGGTTTTGTTGCGCTTGAAGACGTAGACGCAGAGGGTGCCGTGGTAGAGGGCGTCGTTGAGGGTCCGGGTGTAGAACTCGAGCGTCACCTTGCCGCTCATCGCGAAATCGTCCACGAGCGGATCGGTCACCCAGCGGTGGGCCTGGGACTCCGGGTTGACCGTGCCGGTCGGCGTGTAGTGGCAGCCGCTGGTGTCGTCGCGCTTGATCTGCAGCCCCTTGTCGGTGTCGGGAGTCGGCTCCAGGTATCCGTCGTTGGCGTAGTCGTAGAGCAGGGGGTTGCCGTTGTCGAGCGGGTCGGGGTCGGGGGGCCCGCCGAGCAGCAGCGCGTCGGGGGCGCCGACCGTCGAGCCGGTCTGCGGCCCGCTGGCGCAGATGCCGAGCGTGTTGTGGAGCAGGTGGTCGCCGGTGATTTCTTCGCGCGCGGTGGCACCGCTCGCGGCACATGGCGTGTTGGAGAGGAAGAATTGTTGCGCGGTGATCCCGGAACCCCCTCCTCCTCCGCCACCGCCTTCTTCTTCCTCTTCACCACCACCGCCGCCGCCTTCCGCGGGTTCTCCCAGGGAGTCGGGGTCGATCGCCTTGGACTGGACTTCCACGTAGCCGCGCTCGCCGCTCTGGTTGCCCGGCGTGTCCAGCTTCACCGCGACGACGATCTGCTTGTAGTCCTGGGTCCCCGGGCAGAGAGCCTCTTCGGTTTCCGCATCGGTGCCGCAGCTGGTGTCGTTGCGCCAGACCACGTAGCGGTAGATCTTGCCGGTGACGTCGCCGCTGGCGAAGGGGAACGGCCCCGGGATGACGCCGCCCTCTTCGAAGTCCACCGCCATCGTCGCGTATTCGCTCGGCGGTTGCCGTTTCAGGGCGAAGGTTCCGCCGGAGACACGGTAGTTGGGGTTGAGCGGGCTGCTCTCGTGGGCTGGCGTCGTCGTCATCGACAGTTCGTCGTAGGAGAGGCTGTGCAGCTTCTCGATCTGCTGCTGAGCCTGGTTGAGCGCCACCTGGGTCGCCTTTGCCCGCTGCCCGTTGCGGACGGTCGAGGCGAGCACGCCGAAGGTCGACGCCGAGGCGATCGCCAGGATCAGCGCCGCGATCAGCACCTCGATGATCGTCATCCCCGCCTCATCCCGGGGGTGACCCGTCCGCGCTGTGAGCCGGGCGAGCATCAGCCGGAGAAGCCCGCGGCACGCAGGCTGGCCCCGTCTGAGACGGTTAGCGAGCTGGGGCCGCTGGGGTTGGGGACGTTGAGCGTGATGCCGACGTAGGTGGGCGAGGTGCCCGATTTGGCCGGTCCGCAGTCAGTCGGGTCTTCTTCGGCGCTGGGCACGAAGCAGAAGACGCTCGAAGAGTCGATGTCGGTGACGGCGATGGTCGTCGACCCCCCTGTCGTCGCCCCGACTTCCCGCTCGGTCCGGGTGCAGGAGACGGTCGTGCAGCTATAGACGATCTGGCACGGAATCGCCGAGGCGGAAGAGCTCGTCGGCACCGTGCCGCCGCAGGCCGTGCGCCTCACCCGCGCAACGAAGGAGACGGCGCTCGGCGACGACGTGGTGACGCTGACGCCGTTGCGAAGCTCCCTCGTCATCCGGTCCAGCTGCCAGCGGGCCGTGGTGACGTTCTGGGCCCGCTCGCTCAGCTCCGGCTGCTGCCGCACAGCGCTGATCACCATCGCCGTGCCGCCGCCGACGACGGCGATGCTCATCGCGGTGGCCACGAGGACCTCGACCAGCGTCATCCCGGCCTCGCGATCATGAAGGGCGAGCCGCCTGCGCAGGGCGCCGATCACGGCGCCACCACCTTGAAGCGGCGCGTCGCCGGCGTGCCCTCCATCGTTCCGACCGCATTGACGGCCCTGACCTTGAGCACGTGCATGCCGCGGCGCAGCCGCTTCAGCTTGAGCGGGGAGCTGCATGGCTTCCAGCCCTTGCGGTCGAGCTTGCAATGGAACTTCGTCCCCTGCTGCCCGGTCGAGTCGGCGAAGCGGAAGACCGGGTTGCGGGAGCGCGTCTTCGCCGCCGGGGCGAAGGTGATCCTGGTGCGCGGAGCGACGTAGGCGAAGGCGACCTGGCCGGAGCCGAGCCCCGCGGAGCCCGAACCGCCCGAGCCGGAGCCGCCTTCGGCGCCCCCACCGCCGGCGCTGCCCCCGCCCTGGTGGGTATAGGCAATCGGGCCGGAGCAGAGGGAGACGAAGCCCTCGGCTTCCGCCGTCGCCCAGAAGGTGGTCAACGATTCGGTGGCGACGCTCACCGCGATGCCCGGTGTCGCCAGCTGCTCCGCCGTGCCGTGGGCAACCGGTTCGCCCGAGCAGCTGGAGGTTTTGTAGATCTTGACCGTGGCGCCGGCTTCGGCCTGCCCGGTTATCTTCGGCGTGGTCGTGGAGGCGGGCGAGGGCGGGTCCGTGGCTTCGAGCACCGGGGCGGGGGGGCCGAGCTCGAGGTCGGGCGAGTTGCCGGTCGAGACGAGCCGGGTCACCTCTTCCCCCGGCGATTCGCCGAGGAAGCGCTCATAGGCGTCCACCTCGTTGTCGCCGTCCTCGAGCGTGAAGCGCTCGACCGTAGTGAAGAAGACGTGGCTCCCGTCGCCGGAGGCGTCGACGAAGGTTGCGCCGCAGTTGCCTTTTTTCAGCGGGCAGTAGCTGGGCGAGGTCGTTACCAGGCTCGTCGTTTCGCCGGAAACGTCGCGGGCGTAGATGTCGTCTTCGCCGTCGGGGTCTTCGGCCGAGAGTTTCTCGGCGCTCGTGAAGACGATGCGCGAGGCGTCGCCGGAGGCACGGTTGAAGCGGGCGTCGGCGGCCCCGTTGCCGCAACCCCCGCAGCCGGGGTCGGCGCGGGAGACGAGTGTCGGCGCACCGGCGCCGACCTGCTCGTAGACGTCGACGCTGGCGTCGGTGTCCGCGCCGGAGAGCTGCTCGGCGGTGCTGAAGACGACCGTCTCCGCGTCGTCGCTGACGGCGTCGAAGGTGGCGCCACAGGAGCTCGCACAGGCGGCGGGCGTGATCAGGTCGTGCGTCCCGCCGGTCCACTCGTAGATGTCGTTGGCGCCGTCGGTGTCCTCGCCGACGAGCGCCTCGGCGGTGGTGAAGAAGACATGGACGCCGTCGCCGGTTGCGGCGGAGAAGCTCGAGGTCTGCGTCGTCGGTTCTCCGCCCGAGATCAGCCTGGTCGGACCGCCGGGCAAATCACGCGAATAGACGTCGGTGGCGGAGTCGCCGTCGGCTGGGAGCAGGGCCTCGTCGGTGGTGAAGAAGACCCTCGTCCCTTCGCTGGAGCTTTCCCGGAAGACCGGCACGGCGCCGCTGTCGCCACAGGCCGGGCAGGCTTCTTCGCCGCGCGAGACCAGCGCCGTCGCGGCGCCTTCCAAATCGCGGGCGTAGATGTCGACGGCGCCGTCCCCGTCGGCTCCGAGGAGGGCCTCGGCCGTGGTGAAGTAGGCCCATGACCCGTCCGGGGAGATCCCGCGCAGGGAGGCGTCGAAGGCGCCGTTGCCTCCGGCCGAGACGAGGCTCGTGGTTTCGGTGGACAGCTTGCGCCGGTAGACGTCGAAGGAGACGTCGGTGTCACCGGCAACCAGTTGCTCGTCGGTGACGAAGAAGGCATCGCCGCCGTCAGCGCTGGCCCGGGCGAAGTCGGCATCGAAGGCGCCGTTGCCGCAGCCCGGCGGGCAACCGGCTTCGCCGCGGGTGACGAGGGCCGTGGTGCCCGACTCGAGATCGCGCATGTAGACGTCGGCGCGCAGGTCGGTGTCGGCTTCGACCAGCGACTCGGCGGTCGAGAAGAAGACCCCGGTCCCGTCGTCGCTGGCCTGCTCGAAGGTGGCGTGGTGGGCGTCGGTGCCGCCGGCCGGCCCGAGCGAGACCTCGCGGGTGACGTAGGCGCCGACCGTTTCGTCGTAGGAGCGCGCGTAGACGTCGCGCTTGATGTCGGTGTCGCCGGGAACGAGCTGCTCGTCGGTTTCGAAGAAGGCGACTTCGCCGTCGACCGAGGCGCCCTTGTAGATCGCGGGAGAGGCGAGGCCCGTCGTGGCCGCCAAGAGGCTCGCAGCGAGGATCGCCAGGGCAACCGTCATCAAGCGGTGGACACGGGAGGCTTGGGTCGGCTCAGCCGGCATCGTGGTTGTATCGGTCGGGGTCGGTCATTCGTTTAGGCGCGGGCGCCGGGGCCTGGCCGAAAGAGCGAGGGGCGGGCCGACCGGCCCGCCCCTCGGCACTCATGCTTGGCTAGGCCAAAGCGATGCGACTACGGTGCTGGGACCGCGGCCGGGCTACCGTCCCAGAATTCACTTTCGGGACAACCGCCCTCGCCGCCTTCGGTGCACGGGAAGGTGATGTCGCCCGCGGTGTTGACGACCGAGAAGGTCTGGGTTTCCGAGGCTCCTTCGACTTCGAAGTCGTAGTTTTCGTCGTCGGCCGAGTTGATGGTCAGGGGAGCGCTGCTGAGGGTCGGCTCGATGTCTTCGAGCAGTGTCACTTCGTCGGTGTACGTCCCGTTGTCCGTGAAGTACGTCTCCATCGCGACCTGCGCGGAGTGCGCGTACTCCTTGGCCTTGGCGTCGCCGGCCTTGTCCCTCTGGTTGAAGAAGGCGGGCAGCGCGATCGCGGCCAGGATTCCGAGGATGAGCATGACGACGAGCAGCTCGATCAGCGTGAAGCCGGCCTCGCGGTCGCCGTTGAGCCGGGCGCCAACCTTGGCCCGGAGATTCTGGAGAAACATTAGTGACCTCCTGTGGTCCTAATCGTTTGCGCCAGAGCCCCGTCGCATGAAGCCACGTGGTGTCTGTCGACCCCGGTGGTAGCCCGGCCGGCTCCCGCAAGGGAGCCCCGCAAGCTTTGCGCCCCCGCCTCGCGGCGGGTTTGCCTTTGGCACCGAGGCACTGGCAGATTCATCACCCTCCCCTAATCGACCGCACTCCAGAACCCTTGATCCCCGAAACTAGGACTTCATCTCCCCAAAACTCGGGTCCGGAGCCGATTTCCGGCCGGGCGGCGGATAACCGGTCAACCGCTAGCGGATCTTGTCGTAGAGGGAGAAGATCGGCAGGTACATCGCAATCACGATGAAGCCGACGACACCGCCGACGAAGACGATCATGAGTGGCTCGATCAGCGCCGTCAGGCCCTTGATCTTGGCGTCGACCTCGGCCTCGTAGAAGTCGGCGACCTTGGAGAGCATGTGCTCGAGCTGGCCGGTTTCCTCGCCGACCGCGACCATGTGGCTGACCATCGGCGGGAAGATCGGGGCCTGTTCGATCGGGCCGGCGAGGGAGCCGCCTCGCTTGACCGAGGCGTAGACCTCCTCCATCGCCTGCTCGAGCACGATGTTGCCCGAAGTGTCCCCGGTCAGCTGGATCGACTGCAGCATCGGCACACCGGCCGCGACCGAGCCCGAGAAGGTGCGCGACCAGCGGGCGAGGGCGATTTTCTGGATCACGTCGCCGATTTTGAAGGGGAGTCGGAGGAGGAAACGGTCCCAGGCTTCTTTGCCGGTCTCGGTCCGTTTCCAGCGGAAGAAGAGGATCACCGCGACGATCATCGCCGGGAAGGTGATGAACCAGTAGCCGGTGATCGCGTCGGACGCCATCACGCAGACCTGGGTCGGCAGCGGCAGCGAGGTGTCCGCTTCTGGGTTTTCGGCGCCGATCTCTTCGAAGATGCCGACGAAGATCGGGATGATGAAGGTGACGACGGCGAGCAGGACGACGGCGGCGAAGCCGAAGACCAGAGTCGGGTACATCATCGCCGATTTGACCTGGCGCCTCAGCGCGTCGGCTTTCTCGACCTGGAAGGCGATCCGGTCGAGCGCGCTCTCCAGCTGCCCCGACTGCTCTCCGGCGCGGACCATCGCCAGGAAGAGCTTGTCGAAGACCTCGGGGTGGCGGGCCATCGCCTGCTCGAGCGTGCTGCCGGCCTCGACGTCGGCTCGCAGGCCGGCGACGGCGTCGCGGATCCGTTCGTCCTGGCACTGTTCCTCTAGCGTGTGCAGGGTGCGCAGCATCGGCATCCCCGAGGCGACCAGGGTGGCGAACTGGCGCGAGAAGACGGCCAGCTCGCGCTGGTCCACCTTCTTCCAGCTGCGGAAGACGTTCTCGAGCTTGAACGGCTCGCTCTTCTCGCTGACGTCGAGGACGATCAGCCCGCGCTGGCGCAGCTGCTCGCCGACCTGGGCCTTCGACTCCGCCTCGATTTCGCCCGCGGTGGCGGCACCCCCGACATCCATCGCCCGGAAGGCGAATGTGGTCGCTCCAGCCATCGCCTAAGCCCCTTGGGTGTAGGCGGGCGGCGGCGGTGCGGAAGGGGCCGCCGGGGCCGGGGTCTGCATCGCCCCGTTGCCCGCCATCGCCGCCGGCGCCGGCGTATCGCTGCCCAGCAGCCGCTTCAGCTCCTCGGGCACCGAGGAGCGCTGCTCGGCAAGCGAGCGGGTGATCTTCCCCGTTCGCACCAGGCGCACCAGGTCAGCGTCCATGGTCTGCATCCCGACCGCGCCCGAGGTCTGCACGGCGGCATAGATCTGGTGGGTTTTGCCCTCGCGGATCAGGTTGCGGATCGCCGGTGTCGGCACCAGCACCTCGCAGGCGACGACCCTGCCCAGGCCGTCCGCGGTGGGCAGCAGCTGCTGGGTGACGATTCCCTGCAGGGCGATCGAGAGCTGGGTGCGCACCTGGCCCTGCTGCTGGGGCGGGAAGACGTCGATGATCCGGTCGACCGTCTGCGCGGTCGACTGGGTGTGAAGGGTGGCGAAGACGAGGTGGCCGGTCTCGGCCGCGGTCAGCGCGGTGGAGATCGTCTCCAGGTCGCGCATCTCGCCGACGAGGATCACGTCGGGGTCCTCTCGCAGGGCGGCGCGCAGGCCGAGTGAGAAGTCCTCGGCGTCGGCGCCGACCTCGCGCTGGTTGACGATCGAGCGTTTGTGCTGGTGCAGGAACTCGATCGGATCCTCGATCGTGAGGATGTGGTCCTGGCGCTCGCAGTTGATCACGTCGATCATCGAGGCCAGGGTCGTCGACTTGCCCGAGCCGGTCGGGCCGGTGACGAGGACGAAGCCACGCGGTTTGGCGGCCAGCTCGCGCAGCACCTGGGGCACGCCGAGCGAATCGAGCGCCGGGATGTCCTGCGGCACGAGGCGGAAGGCGGCGCTGACCGCGCCGCGCTGGAAGAAGCAGTTGACGCGGAAGCGGGCGACGCCCGGGATCGCGTAGGCGAAGTCGAGCTGCTTCTGGTTCTCGAAGCGCTTGCGCTGGTCCTCGTTGAGGATGCCGAAGACGACCTCGCGGGTCTCCTGGGTGGTGAGCACCGGGAAGCCCTCCATCGGCTCGATCTTGCCCTTGTCGCGGATCGCCGGCGGGAAGCCGGGGGTCAGGTGCACGTCGGAGGCCCTGACCTCGACCATGTGACGAAGGACCTCAGAGAAGTCGAAATCCATAAGCCCTAGATCGTCTCCTCGGCCCTATTCCTTGAGGCCCGGAGGGAAGCAGCCGCGCCGCTAAGCGGTGACACGGAGAACCTCCTCGAGGCTGGTGAGGCCCCCGCGGACCTTCTCGAGCCCGTCCTCGCGCAGGGTCAGCATGCCCTCCTCGCGGGCGGCGGCGGCGATCTCGGCCTCGGGCTCCTGGGCGACGACCATCTCCTTGATCCGCTCGCTCATCGTCATCACCGAGTAGAGGCCCACCCGGCCCTTGTAGCCGTTCTGGCTGCAGCGCGAGCAGCCGACCGGCTCGTAGGCCTCGAGGTCGCCGCCGACGCGGATCTCGGCGTCGGCGAGCGCCTGCGGCGGCACGATCGTGCGCCGCTTGCAGTGGGTGCAGAGCTTGCGGGCAAGCCGCTGGGCGACGACGCAGTCGACGGCGGAGGCGGTGAGGAAGGCCTCGATCCCCATCTTGGTCAGGCGCGTGATCGCGCCCGGGGCGTCGTTGGTGTGCAGCGTGGTCAGCATCATGTGGCCGGTCAGCGCCGCCTCGATCGCGATCCGGGCGGTCTCGCCGTCGCGGATCTCGCCGACCATGACGATGTCGGGGTCGGCGCGCAG
>DASUIY010000278.1:0-4898 GCA_036279555.1 Solirubrobacterales bacterium
GGTTGACGGCGGGGAAGCTGGTCACGTCCTCGAAGGTCTCCTCGCCCGCCGAGGCGGCGGCCACGAGAACCGCCAGGTCGACTTCGAAGCCGGCGGCGGCCTCGAGGTCCCACTCCCGGCAGACAAGCGGGTGCAGCTCGCCGATCCAGCCGGCGGGCTCGCCCGCAGCGGCGACGCGGGCGGAGCGGCCCGGGTGCAGGAACGGCTCCTCCGCCGGCTCGAAGCCGAGGGTCGCGCCGAGTTGCCCGGCGAGGGCTTCGAGCACTCCCTTGAGAGCGAAGAAGTCAGCCGGCTCGCCGCCCCCGCGCCAGGACTTGGCGACCAGCGGACCCACCGCGAGGCATCCGATCCGGTGCGGCTCATGGTCGGGTGCCGGACGCTCCCCCGGAAAGTCACCAGAGAGGGCGCCTTTCAGGTAGACGCGGGCGGACTCGAAGAGGGCGACGCGGTCGGCGCCGTGGGCGAGGTTGCGCCGAGCTATGTCCAGCAGGGAGCCGAGGACGGTCGTCCGCATCATGGACTGGTCCTCCGAGAGGGGATTGGAGAGCGCGATCGGGTCGGCCCTGGGGTCGTCGGCAGGAATCCGCAGCCTTCCGGCCTCGCCGGGATCGGTGAAGCTCCAGCCGACCGCTTCGTCGAAGCCGAGGTCGCACATCGCGTCCTCGGCCCGCCGCCGCAACCGCTGCTCGCGGGTCAGCCCGCCGACCCGGCCAGCCACCGAGGGCAGCGTGCTCGGCAGGTGCTCGTCGAGCCCGTGGACGCGGCCGACCTCCTCGATCAGGTCGACCTCGCGCGTCACGTCGTAGTGGCGATCCGGGGGCACGGTGACCTCGAGGTCGGCGCCGGCGGCCTCAACCCCGAAGCCGAGCCGCTCCAGGTAGGCAACCTGGTCGGCCTGGTCGATTCGCATCCCGAGCAGGCCCTCGACCCGCTCGCCGCGCAGGGTCAGCCGCCGCGACTCGGGGATCTCGGCGGCGACGTCGATCGTCCCCGGCACCAGCTTGGCGCCGCAGAGCTCGACCATGAGTCGCGAGGCGATCCGCTGCGCCCGCATGCAGAGCTCGGGATGAAGCTGCTTCTCGAAGCGCGAGGAGGCCTCGGAGCGCAGGCCGAGCATCCGCGAGGTGCGAAGGATGTTGGTCCCGTTCCAGGTCGCGACCTCGAGCAGGACGCTGGTCGTCCCCTCGGAGACCTCGCTGCGCTGTCCGCCCATGATCCCGGCGATGCCCGAGGGGCCGTCGGCGTCGCAGACGAGGACCGTCTCGGCGTCGAAGGTCCGCTCGGCGTCGTCGAGGGTCTTCATCTTCTCCCCGCCCGTCGCGGCCCGAATCGTCAGCGCGCCGTCCGGGACCTTGTCGAGATCGAAGGCGTGCAGCGGCTGCGCGGTCAGCAGCATCGCGTAGTTGGTGATGTCGACGACGTTGTTGATCGGCCGCTGGCCCGCCGCGGCAAGCCGTGCCTGAAGCCAGGCGGGCGAGGGGCCGATCGTGACCTCGGTGAAAACGCGTGCGGTGAAGCGGGGGCAGAGTTCGGGCACCTCGACGGCGACCGAGGCGAAGTCGCCCACCTCGCCCTCGCCCTCGGCGGGTGCGTCCTCGGCCCACGGCTCGGGCGCCAGCGGCGCGGCGCTGATCGCGTGCACCTCGCGGGCGACGCCGTAGACGCCGAAGCAATCGACCCGGTTCGGGGTCACCTCCAGCTCGAGCACCGGCTCGGCTATCGGCAGGATCTCGGCAAGCGGCGTGCCGGGCGCCAAGCTTCCGGTGCGCCTTTCCCCCATATGGCGGGGAGAAAGCGCACCGGAACGGTCGTCGTCGAGGACGAGGATGCCCTCGGACCCCTCCCCCAGCTCCAGCTCCGCGGCGGCGCAGATCATCCCGGCGGACTCGACCCCGCGCAGCTTCGCTTCGCCGATCTCCTGCCCACCCGGCATCGTGGCGCCGGGCAGCGCCACCGGCACCGTCTGCCCCGCGGCCACGTTGGGCGCGCCGCAGACGATCGTGCGCTCGCCGTCGCCGGTGTCGACCCTGCAGACACGCAGCCGGTCGGCGTCGGGGTGGGGCTCGGCGCTGAGCACCCGGCCGACGACGAAGCCCTCGGCCGAGGGCGGGCCGACGGTGCCGACCCGCTCGACCTCCGTACCGGTCATCGCCAGCCGCTCCGCCAGCGCGCCCGGTGCGACGCCCGGGTCGCAGTACTCCTTCAGCCACGAGTACGGGACCCTCATGAGAACTGCCCCAGGACCCGCACGTCGTTGTCGAAGAAGCGCCGCAGGTCGGGGACCCCGTGCCGCAGCATCGCGATCCGCTCGACTCCCATGCCGAAGGCGAAGCCCTGGACCCGCTCGGGGTCGTATCCGTTCGATTCGACGAAGCCGAGCACGTTGGGATCGACCATGCCGGCGCCGCCGACCTCGATCCAGCCGATCCCCTTGCAGAGGTTGCAACGGCCGCCGCCCGGCAACTCACCCGTGCCCTCGCACTGGAAGCAGGAGACGTCGAACTCGACGCTGGGCTCGGTGAAGGGGAAGAAGTGCGGCCGCATCCGCGCCTCCCGGTTGCCGACGAAGATCGCCCGCAGCATCTCGTCGAGGGTGCCCTGCAGGTCGGCGAGCGTGATCCCCTCGCCGATCGCCAGCCCCTCGACTTGATGGAACATCGGGCTGTGGGTGGCGTCGGAGTCCCGGCGGTAGACCTTGCCGGGGGCGATCATGAAGATCGGCGGGGGCTGGGACTCCATGCTGCGCACCTGCACCGGCGAGGTGTGCGTGCGCAGCAGCACCTCGGGGTCGGACTGCACGTAGAAGGTGTCCTGGAGCATCCGCGCCGGGTGCCCCGGCGGGTGGTTGAGGGCGGTGAAGTTGTAGTAGTCGTGCTCGACCTCGGGGCCCTCCATCACCCGATAGCCGAGGCCGACCATCACGTCCTCGATCAGGCGCGTGGTGCGGGTGATCAGGTGGGGGTGGCCGACCGGCCGCGCCGGGGCCCCCGGCAGGGTCACGTCGATCCGATCGGTGGCGAGCCGCGATTCCAGCTCGCTCGCGTCGAGCGCCCCGGCGCGCTCCTCGAGCAGCGACTCCAGCTCCTGGCGGGCCTTGTTGGCGCCGGATCCGACCTTGCCGCGTTCCTCGGCGGGCAGGTCGGCGATCCCGCGCAGGATCGTCGTCAGCTCCGCCTTGCGGCCGAGGTAGCGGACCCGCAGCTCCTCCAGCTCGGCGGTGCCGGGCGCGGCGTCGATCGCCGCGGCAGCTTCGGCCCTGATCTCCTCGATCCGGTCAAGCATTGGCAGGACCCTCCGGCATGGCGAGCGACGATATCCGCTCGGCGCAAATTGCGGCCACGGCAGCCACGTTGAGCGACTCTGCGCCACCGGGGCGCAGCGGAATCGTCACCCTCGCATCGCAGGACGCGAGCACCTCGTCCGGCAGGCCCTCGCGCTCGGCGCCGAGGCAGAGCGTCCCCGCGCCCTGCAGGGCCGAGAGACCCTCGCCGCCGTGGGCGACCAGCGCGACCCGGGGCGCCGGCGTCGCGGCGACCTCGGCCCGTGCCACGGCCTGGGCAAAGATCGAGCCCATGCTCGCCCGCACCGCCTTCGGCGAGAAGGGGTCCGCGCAGCCGGGGCCGAGCACGACCGGGCCGCCGAGGAGGGCGTGCGCGGTGCGCACGATCGTGCCGACGTTGCCGGGATCGCCGACGCCGTGCAGGTAGATGCAGGGCGAGTCGCCCGCCTCGGCCCAGCGCTGCGGCCAGACCGCTATCGCCCGCGTCCCCGAGCCGAGCGCGGAAGCCTCGGCGAGGAGCTCGGGGGCGACCTCCTCGCCGCCGAGCCCGCTGCCGGCGGCCGTGAGCAGGAAGCGCGGCTGCGCCCCGGCCGCCAGCCCCGCCTCGACCAGGTCCTCGCCCTCGGTGACGAACGCGGACTCGCGCTCGCGGTGCTTGCGCTCGCGCAGCTTGCGGACCAGCTTCAGCTTCTCGTTTTGCGGGCTCTCGATCATCTGGTGTGGCGGTGGTGGTCTTCGGTTCTCCGGTTTCTTCTCCTGGAACGAAAAAGCGGGCCGTAAGACGGCCCGCCCGGGAAAGTGGAGTCTTGGCTGCGGCTAGGCGGCCGCACCCTCCCGGGCTAGCTCCACGAATCGGCGGAACGCATCGCGGTCGTTGACCGCGATCTCGGCGAGCATCTTGCGGTTCACCTCGACCCCGGCCGCATCGAGGCCATGGATCAACTGCGAGTAGCTCATGCCCTCCAGCCGCGCCGCGGCGTTGATCCGGGTGATCCAGAGCCGGCGGAACTCGCGCTTGCGGTTGCGCCGGTCCCTGTACGCGTACATCCCCGACCGCTGCACCTGCTCTTTGGCGAAGCGGTAGGAGGAATGCTTGCGGCCGAAGTAGCCCTTCGCTTCCTTGAGTACCTTGCGGCGCTTCTTGCGCGCGTGTACGGACCGCTTTACCCGGCTCACTTGGTGCCCCCGAGGAGGTGGCGCACCGACTTGACGTCGGAGGGTGCGATCTCGACCGGGCGTGCCATCCGCCGCTTGCGCTTCGGCGACTTCTTCTCGAGGATGTGGCTCGAGTACGCACGCCGGCCGCGCAGCTTGCCCGTCGCGGTCTTGCGGAAGCGCTTCTTGGCGCCGGAGTGGGTTTTCATCTTGGGCATCGGGATCGCTATTGAAGCAGACAGGGCGCGCCTCGGCGCGCGTGCCCCCGCCGACGGGCCGATTCCGCCCCATATGCGACCGGAATCGGCCCGTCGTCACCGCCCCGAGTACTGTGGCGCCCGATGCGCATCGTCTACGTGGTCGGGACGCGACCGAACTTCGTCAAGACGGCCCCGGTGATCGGTGCCCTGCGGGCGAGGCTGCCGGAGGGGAGGCATGCGCTGGTCCACACCGGCCAGCACTA
>DASUIY010000279.1:0-16783 GCA_036279555.1 Solirubrobacterales bacterium
CAGCGAGCCGGTGGGCATCCGCGTCGCCAGCGAGCGCAGCGCCGCTTCCAGGGCCCCGAAGTCGATGCTCGGCTCCTCGCCGGTATCGAAGTCGACGTCGAACTGGACGTCGACGACGGTCACCGCCGCCCGCTCGTATGCAGCCGGGTCGGTCGTCGCCCGCAGGTTCCCGGCCTCGAGGGCGCGCTGCAGGGCGGCGTCCATCTCGGGGTCGGCGGAGCTGATCGGCAGCTCCCCGCGATTGATCCCCTCGGCCTTGGCGCGCCCGTCGGCCGAATCCAGCTCCACGCCGACGACGTCGAACGCCGGCTGCCCACCGGCGTCGCGAGCGCTGGCGATCGCCAGCGCCATCGCCGTCCCGACGAAGCCGAGGCCCTGCACGCATGCGACCGGCCTGCTCATCCTCCGCGCGCTCCGGCAAGCTCGGCGAGGCCCTCGCGCAGGCCGCGAACGACCCGGTCCCGGTCGGCCTCCTCCAGGCCCGGGAAGAGCGGCACGGCAACCTGGGTGCGGGCGAACTCCTCAGACCGCGGCAGCGGCCCCCTGCGGACGTCGCGGTACGCGGTGAACTCGTGAATCGCCGGGTAGAGGACGCTGGTCTGCACGTTCCAGCGCTCCTTCAGCGCTTCGCGCAGGGGCGCCTGGTCGGCCCGGTCGCCGAGGACGAGCGGCATCACGTAGCAGGAGCTGAGATCGACGTCGGAGTCCTCGTAGAGGCACTCGACGCCGTCTACCTCGGCGAGCTGGGCGCGATAGGCGTGGGTGTGGGCCCGCCGCGCGGCGATCTCGTCCTCGAGCCGGCCCAGCCGCGAGCCGAGCAGTGCGGCCCGGGGCTCGTCCATCCTGTAGTTGAAGCCGGTGCCCACCACGTCGTAGCCGAGGGCGTGCCCCTTGTGGCGATCCCAGGTGCCGGTGGTGAGGGCGTGCGAGCGCAGGCTGCGCGCCAGCTCGGCCACGGCGTCGTCCTCGGTGGCGAGCAGGCCGCCCTCGCCGCAGGACAGGACCTTGTTCGAGAAGAAGCTGAAAGCGCCCGCCAGGCCGACCGTGCCGAGCCTGCGGCCGCCGGGCGCATCGAGTGCGCTCGGGCTGTGCGCCGCGTCCTCGATCAGGTGCAGGCCGTGGCGCTCGCAGATCTCCTCCAGAGCCGCGAGCGCGGCCGGATAGCCGGCGTAGTGGACCGCGCAGACCGCCTTCGTGCGCGGCCCGATCAGCTCCTCGACCCGCTGCGGGTCGATGCCGGCATCGCCCTCGCCCACGATGTCGGCCAGCACCGGCTCCGCCCCGCAATAGCGGACCGCGGCGGCGGTCGCGACGAAGGTGATCGCGGGCACGATCACCTCGTCCCCGGGGCCGACCCCTGCCGCCAGGTAGGCGAGGTGCAGCGCCGCGGTGCAGCTGGACACGGCAACCGCGTGCTTGACGCCGAGGTGCTCGGCGAAGGCCTGCTCGAAACCGTCGATCTGCGGCCCCATCGTCAGCCAGCCGGAGCGAAGCGTCGCGGCGACGGCCTCGACGTCCCGATCGTCTAGATCCAGGTCGAAGAGGGGGACGAGGGGCTGCTCCGTCATCGGCGAGACTCAGGAGACATTGGCGAACCCCGCCGCGAATGGGTCGCCGAAGCGTTCGTCGTCGAGCCCCGCCGCGATCTCCTCGACCCCGTCGGGAACGTGCATACGGGGCTCGAAGCCGAGGGCACGGTGGATCTTCGCGAAACCCACCTTGTAATCGCGGGGATCCTCATCGCGGTGAACGTAGCGAACCTCCCCGCGCGAGATGCGCTCGGAGATGATCTCGACGAGATCGAGCTTGCGGTAGTTCTCCTCCGTGCTGCCGACGTTGAAGACCTCGCCGGCGACGTCGGCGAGCGGCGCATCGAGCACGAGCCCGATCGCCCGCGCCGCGTCGGCAACGTGGACATAGGGGCGCCAGAACTGCTCGCCGAAGACCTCGAGCTGGCGGCCGGCCCAGAGCTCGCGGGTGAACTCGTTGACGGTGAGGTCGAAGCGCATCCGCGGCGCGACGCCGTAGAGAGTCGCGAAACGCAGGCAGACGGCCCCGCGGTCGCCGTCCAGCAGCATCCGCTCGATCTCGACCTTCTGCTCGGCGTAGAGCGAGACCGGGGCGAGGACGCCCTCCTCGTCGATCGGGGTGCTCGGGTCGCTCATGCGACCGTAGTTCGAGCAGGTCGAGGCGAAGACGGTTCGCTCGACGCCGAGCCGGGCGGCCTCGGAGAACAGCTCCCGGCTTGCCTCGAGGTTGACGGCGGCTGCGAGCTCGGGGTCCTTTGCGCACGCCGGATCGCCGACGATCGCGGCCAGGTGGACCAGCGCGCCGGCTCCGGATAGCAGGCGCTCCCGCATCTCGGCGTCGCGCACGTCGCCCTCGATCAGCTCCACCCCGGCCGCCACCAGCCCCTCCGCGACCTTGTGCTGGCCGTGGATCAGCGCGTCGAGGACGCGGACCTCGTGCCCGGCCGCGCGCAGCTCGGTGGCCGCGATCGCGCCGAGGTAACCGGCTCCACCGCTGATTGCGACGAGCATCGTCAGCCCTGCACGCGGCGCGGGACGAGGACCAGGCGCTTGAACTCGGCGACGAGGACGCCGTCCTGGTTGAGGACGCGGGTATGGACCTTGACCACACCGCGATCGGGCTTCGATTTCGAGGGCTTCACCTCGAGCACCTCGGTCTCGCAGAAGAGGGTGTCGCCGTGGAAGACCGGGTTGGGGTGGCTGAGGTCTTCGGTCGCCAGGTTGGCGATCGCCTTGCCCGAGACGTCGGAGACCGACATGCCGAGCGCGAGCGAGTAGACGAGCGGCCCGACGACGACGTTGCGGCCCTGCTGGGACTCCGCCGCGTAGACGTCGTTCAGGTGCAGTGGGTGGTGGTTCATCGTGATCAGGCAGAAGAGGTGGTCGTCGGACTCCGTGACCGTCTTCGCCGGCCAGTGCTTGTAGACGGCGCCGACCTCGAACTCCTCCAGATAGCGGCCGTAGGCGTGCGCTCCCGATGCCTCGCGCTCGGCCTGGTTCGTGGTCAGCTCATAGGTCTGCTCGCTCATCTCTGGGCAATCTCCTCTGCGGTTGGACGGCGCGGGATGCTACCGCGCGCTCACGTCGAGGCGGCGTCGCTGGGGGTCTCGCGGTGCAGCCCGTGGGCCTCTGGGCCAGCACCTGGTAGACGCCGAGCGTCGAACACGAGCGGGCCTAAGCACGAGAGATCAAAGAGAAGGGCGCCGAAGCGCCCCCTCACACCACTTGTCTCACGGTCTAGTGACGAGGCGGATCGCGGTCGTCACGGTCGGCGTCGTAAGGCTCACGCGAGCCGGACTTCGCCAAACCGCGGCTGATCATGTAGCCGACGGCGACGATGGCGACGTAGAGCCATGCCTGCCTGGCGATGAACTCGTCGGTTCCGCTGGTGTCGCCGCCCTTGATCGTGGCGGCGGCGACGAGGATGCCGACGATCACGCCCACCATCGCCCAGAACTCGGTCGTCTTGAACGCCTGTTTCGTCTCGGTGGCGAGACGGCGAACTACGCCGCGCCCCGCGGAGCGGTCGGCTGTACCCGCGCCTGGGGCGCGAGTCGTTGCTGACTCCATGATGATGTCCTCCTAGTGAATGGCTTGTTCCAAGCTCGGCCAGAACCCCGCCCTGAGACGAGACGGCGCAACTTGGTCAGACGGCTCCAACGAGGTCCCCACGGATTGGTTAACGCTGGTGATCCAACTGGAGCCACACTTCGGCTACCCGAGGCTTCGAGCGGGGAAACCGTCGCTCCTCCATCTAGGCGTGGCCCGCAGACTGCGGGCTCGACCGAACCTGACCACCTCCACCGCCCGGAGAGGTCCGGTCAAATCGAGGAGCCGCTCTACCTGCCCCGTGGCTCCAACAAGGATCAACCTCGTCTCAAGAGCTGCAGCGCGCCTTGCTGCGGTGACGATGGCGGCCAGGCCTGCGCAGTCGATGAAGGACAGCTCCTGCAAGTCGATCGAGACGGCGCTCGCATTGCCTTGGGCCTCCTTCAAAGCCTGCTCGAAGAGCGGGCAGGTTGCGATATCCAGCTCGCCCACGAGATGGAGGCAAACCGAGCCCCAGCCGTCGGGCTTGCAGGCACAGGCAAACGGGGCGGGTACCCCATCGCGGACCGCGTCGGTGGGTCTGACCGAAAGTAAGGGGATCTGGGGCATCGGGGCTCCTCGGCTCGAACGACTGCTGTGCCGGAAGTCAAGTAGTGCTGCCGGCCTTCAGGCCGACCCCAGGGATGCCCTCCTCAAAGGAGGATAGCTCAGGGGGGATCCCTGAACATGAACAACTCGACCTCGATGTCGGGGCCGACGTGGTGATTGGAGATGAAGGCGAGGACGTCGCGGCCGGAGAGGCGCTCGACCTCGGCGATGAACGTTTGCTGCATCGTGTTCTGGAAGGCGCTGCGCGTCTCCTGCACGACGGTGCTGCGCTGCAGCTCGATCATCGTCTTCTCGACATCGGTGTAGACGCCGCCGAGCACGCAGGCGAGAAGGTCGTCACCGAGCATCTGAGACCTGGCGGTGACCGGGGCGCGGTGGTGGTAGCGCTCATGTAGCGCAACCATCGACTCGGTCACGGCCGCGAGCAGGTCATCGCCGTAGAGAGGTGGGTCAACGGCTGGCATCATGGTCTCCCGTTCTCGTCCTCTGGCCGGGGTTCGCGCGTGAGGCAGAGGGGGGAAGAACCAAACGAGCGGTTTGTCCAGCGTAGCGCTCTGGGCTACCATCGCGAGACGGTCGTCCCGGGGAGTTTCCTGATCAAGAGCCAAGTCGACATCGAGAGCAACCAACGGCACGGCGAGGAGTTGACGGCGATCTCCGACGGCTTGGTCGCGCTGTTGAAGGAGTTCTACGGCCGCGGTCCCACCCAGGCGAAGTCCTACTACGAGGACGATCTCGTCGTCTGCGTCTTGCGCGGAGGCTTTACCCGGGTTGAGGAAACGCTGCGCGACGGCGGCCGGGGAGACGCGGTGATCGAACAGCGCATGCAGTTCCAGGAGATGATGCGAGCGCGCTTCGAAGAGGTCGTCGAAAAGGCGACCGGCCGCCACGTGATCGGCTTCATGAGCGGCAACCAGCAGGAGCCCGACATGATGTGCGAGGTCTTCATCCTCGACCCGAGCGATCTCGTCGAGTAGACCGGGTTGGCCCCAGCGCCTAGCGCGACGCTCGTCGAGACCAGCGGCGTCGACCTCTTCGCAGTTCTTCCCGACGCAGCGTCTCGCCGATCAGCCAGAACGTCGGTGGCCAGAGGCCGACGAAGAGGGCCCGGCGTTCGGCATTCCCCCGTTCGTCCTCGCCGATTGTCTTCGCGCGAATCCAGAGGGCGATGCAAAACAGGATGGAGCCGATCGAGAGCGCATAGAAGTGATGACCTCGAGGCCGCAGTCTGTTTGATTCAGGAAGTGACACAGCGACAAGTGTGACCGATCCGTAGGGTCGCCCAGGCTTTGCGGTCGTCGGGGCGGGTAGACCCGTTGCACGTGTCGCCTCCTCAATCTCCAGGCAAGCGCTGGACTACCGCCGCCCGATGGCCGGTCGGCGTCGGGCTGGCGCTCTGGCGCTACATGTGGAGCACTACGCCGATCCATCGGTGGGAGATGAGCGGTTCCTGGCCCGCCGACGCACCACCTGACCTCCCGGCTGGGACGGACCTGGGTGAGCTGCAGCGCTTCGAGCAGGGCGTGGGCACGTTGTTTCACCGGATCTATCGCACGCGGATCGTCGGCTCGACGCTGACTCCGGAGCGGCTGATGGCAAGGATGTCGGAGAACCTCGACGGCGTCGCGCCTTCGGAGTTCGCGACCTTCCAGAAGATCGAGGGTGAGAAGGGCACCCTGAACAGCGGCAACCGCTACGTGGTCCGAATGCCCGGTCCCTGGGATGGGCCCGTCCAAGTGGTGGCCGCCGATGCCACATCGTTTCGGCTGGCGACCCTTCCCGGGCACCTCGAGGCAGGCCAGATCGAGTTCCGGGCCAGCTCGGACTACCGCTCGCTTTGGTTTGAGATCGAGTCCTGGGCCCGCAGCGGCGACCACCTCAGCGATGCCCTCTACGCCCGCCTGCGGATCTCCAAGGAGGTCCAGCTACACATGTGGTCCTCGGTCCTGCGCAAGATCGTCGGACTGAGCGAAGGGAAGATGGAGGGAGGCATCGTGATCACGACCCGCACGGTCAAGCCGAGCGCGCTTCCGGGAGGACGCACGGACGATCGGCCCAGCCGGCGAACCGCCCCCCGCCTCACCGCCCTGGGTGCGTGTCGCCTCAACTTCGACGAGGCGACGATCGAGGATCGCGCCGCCGAGAGCGGCTGGCACCTCGACGACATGGTCGAGGTGCTGCCCCACGAGGGCTCGGGGCCGCCTGCCGAGGGGGAGACTTGGGAAGTCGCAAGGCAGATCATGGACAGCTACCAGCTCGCCGATCCGGGGGTCGTCGCCGCCACCTATGACGAAGCCACGCCGCTGTCGGGTCGCGACATGCTGCTGCGAATCAGGTTCATGGGATTGCGTCTGCGGGTCGGGGTGAGGATCGGCGACGTCTACGAGGAGACCCGAGACCTGGAAGGGAAGCAGGTCCATGTCTTCGGTTGGAGCTACAGCACCCTGGAAGGCCACTTCGAGCAGGGCAGGATGCACTATGAGCTCTGGAAGTGGCTCGACAGTGGCGACGTCGAGTTCCATCTGAGGGCGATCTCGCGAGCCGCCCGAAGCGGTCCAGTCCTCCCACGACTCGGGTTCAGGCTCTTCGGTCGCTCCCGCCAGCTGCGCTTTTACCGGCAGGTCTGTCGCCGGATCCGGAGGCTGACGGAGGCCCAGCTCGAGACGGAGCGCGTGGCTTTGAGCTAGGAATCGTGGAGATGTTCACTTAGACGTACCGCTCAGTGTGCCTTCTTGAGCCGGGCGCGTTCCTCGTGCCGTTCGACCACCTGTGCGATCAGCTTCTTCACGTTGGAGTCGCCGGTCGCCTTGATGTGGCCCGTCTCGTAGGCCTTGCGGTAGCTCTTGACCGTGCCGCCCTCGGCCAGCTCGTTGAACTGCGGCCGGTCGATCTGGACCAGGATCCGCTCGTCCTGGGAGAGGTCCTTCTTGATCACCGGGCCCGGCACCTCGACCCGGTAGAGCTGGATGTCGTGTTTGGCCTTCAGTTCCAGGCCGAAGACCAGCTTCAGGTTCTGCAGCGCGGGGACCTCGGCCTGGAAACGCTCGACTGCGGTCTTGATCAGATCGGCTGTCGACGCCATGCGCACCGCAGTCTATCCATGGCGGAAGCCCCGGGCGCGGATGCCGCTTCGCCGGCCGCGTGCCGGCCCGAAGCCCTTGGCCCAGGCGATCAGGGCTTCGACCTGGACTTCCTCGAGCCCGACCTGCGACTCGGTCGGCATCAGCAGCGTCGGCTCGTCCCGCTGCCGCGCCCAGCGGCGACAGGTCTCGTCGAGGCTGTCGTCGATCCAGGCCAACGGCCGGCCCCTCCCGTAGAGGCTCAGCGGCTCCAGCTTCCAGTCGGCGGTGCCGAAACGGGCCTTGCCGTCGAAGCTGAGGAAGGGAAGCTCCGGCAGCCCGAGGATGTCGCAGAGGAACTCGTTCGCCTGGCTCTCCCACCCGCTCGCCCAGAGCAGGTCGAAGTGCTCCCCCAGCCGGCGCAACCGGTCGCCGACGGCGTTCGGGATGCACTGAACCCTGCCGTCGATGAGCTCGAATCTCGCTTCCGAGCGATCGGGGGGCTCGTCGAAGCCGAAGACCGAGATGACCCCGTCGACGTCGACCGCGAGGACCGGCCGGCCCATGTGCTCGGTAGCCAAACGACGCCGGGCTAGATCTTGTGTCTCTGCAGGAGCTTCTTGCCGATCACCATGCGCTGGATCTCGGAGGTGCCCTCGCCGATCAGGAGCAGCGGCGCGTCGCGGTAGAGGCGCTCGATCTCGTACTCCTTCGAGTAGCCGTAGCCGCCGTGGATGCGGAAGCACTCCTCGACGCACTCCTTGCCGGTCTCCGAGGCGAGCAGCTTGGCCATCCCGGCCTCGAGGTCGGAGCGCTCGCCGGCGTCCTTCATCCGCGCCGCTTTGCGGGTGACGAGCCGTGCGGCCTCGACCTTGGTCGCCATGTCGGCGAGCTTGAACTGGATCGCCTGATGCTGGGCGATCGGCTTGCCGAACGTCTTGCGCTCCTGGCTGTAGCGCAGGGCCAGCTCGAGGGCGCGCTGGGCGATGCCGACGCCGCGGGCGGCGACGTTGACGCGGCCGACCTCCAGCGCGTCCATCATCTGCACGAAACCCTCGCCGACACCCGCCTCCTCACCGCCGAGCACGCGCTCCGGCGGGCAGCGGTAACCGTCGTAGACCAGCTCGGTCGACTCGACGCCCTTGTAGCCCATCTTCTTGATCTTGGGCGGGACGTTGAGGCCCTTGAAGTCGCCCTCGTTGATTTCCTCCCAGGGCTTCTTCTCGGTGATGAAGCAGGTCATCCCCTTGTAGGCCGGCTCAGCCTTGGGATCGGTCTTCATCAGCACGAAGACGACGCTGGAGCCGAGCCCGTTGGTGACCCACATCTTCTGGCCGTTCAGCTCCCAGTTGCCGTCCTCGCCCTTCTTCGCGGTCGACTTGATGCCCTGGACGTCGGAGCCGACCTCGGGCTCGGAGAGCGAGAAGGCGGCGCGGATCTCCCCCGTGGCCATCTTCGGCAGGAAGTAGTCCTTCTGCTCCTCGGTGCCGAACTTCATCAGCAGGTAGGAGCCGATGAAATGGGTGTTGACGACGCCCGAGATCGAGATCCAGCCGCGCGAGAGCTCTTCGACGATCATCGCGTAGGTGGTCAAGTCGAGGCCCATGCCCCCGTACTCCTCGGGGATCGTCACCCCGAACAGCCCGAGCTCCTTCATCTGCTCGACGATCGGCTCCGGGAAGGAGTCCTCGTGGTCGTAATGCTCGGCGTTGGGGATGATCTGCTCGTCGGCGAACTGGCGCACCATTTCGGTGATCGCCTGCTGCTCGTCGGTCTGCTCACGGAAGGCGGCGGTGTCTACGGCCATGGCTCCTAGCTTCGTGTCGGGGGCGAAGATCGAAGGATATATCCGGCCGTTCTGCGACCGCCGGCAGGTGTCTGTCCCGCTTTCTCCTCATACACCCGTCCAGGATGCATCCAGCCGACCGGCTGCCTGGCGAGGAAGACGCAATGCCCGCAAAGCTCTCCCTCCTCCTCGCCCTCGCCATGCTCGCCGTCCTGCCCGCGGCGGCCGAGAGCGCAATCGGCGTAGCCGACAACCACGTGGCCCACGCGCGGGCGCACGCCTCCACCGACGGGCCGGGCCGTCGAGGATCGATCGCGCCGACCGACCCCTGCCCCGGCCAGGCCGAAGCCGGCGCCTCGACGGCAGTGCAGCTGGAGGCGATGCGCTGCCTGGTCAACCTCGCCCGTCGCGACGCAGGTCTGGCCTCGCTCTCCGGCTCGGCTCGGCTCGACCGGTCGGCCGACGCGAAGTCGGCGGACATCCTGCGCTGCGACGACTTCAGCCACTTCGCCTGCGGCAGGGACTTCGACTTCTGGCTGGAGAGGGTTGGCTACATCCCCGCCCGCTGCTGGCGCGTGAGCGAGAACCTCGCCTGGAAGGGCGATCCCAAGACGACGGTGCGCGAGATCTTCAAGCTCCTGATCCACTCTTCCGCGCATCGAGCGAACATCCTCGGGCCCTACGCGGAGATCGGCCTGGGGCTGCGCGTCGGCAGCCTTGCCGGACACGGCGCGGCCCACGTCTGGACCCAGCACTTCGGCAGCCACTGCTGAGGGTGGTGTCACCGTCCCAGTGGCCGGTGGACCGCCGCGCCCGTGGCCTGGATGGGGGAAGATCCAATCGATGCACAGGATCCTCCGCATCTTCTCCACCGCCTTGATCACCGCCGGGATCGTGCTGATGGCCGACATCGGGATCACCCTCGCCTACGAGGAGCCCCTCACCTCCATCTATGCCTCCGTGCAGCAGCGCAACGCGGAGAACGAGCTCGACGAGACCGAAGCCAGCTACCCGAGCCGCGCCGACCGGCGAGCGGTCGCGCGGATCCGCAACCGCAAACAGCGAATCGCGACCCTGGCGCAGCGGTTCGGCGCCCAGGCGGAGCCCGGAGAGGCGATCGGCCGCCTCCGTGCCCCGACCATGGGCGACCTGGACGTGATCGTCGTCCAGGGAACCGACACGGCCAGCCTGCAGAAGGGGCCTGGGCACTTCCCCGAAACGCCGTTCCCCGGCCAAGGCGGCACCGTGGCCATCGCGGGCCATCGCACGACCTACGGCGCCCCGTTCCGCGACGCCGAATCGGTCGAGCGCGGCGACCGCATGGTGCTCGAAATGCCCTACGGGAAGATCTTCTACCGGGTGCAGAAGACCGAAATCGTCGACCCCACCGACGTCGGCGTGGTGGAATACGCCGGCTACGAGCGCCTCGTGCTCACCACCTGCCACCCGGTCTACAGCGCGGCCCAGCGCCTCATCGTCTTTGCCCGGGCGGTGGGGGAGCGCCTCGCCCGGGGGGCCCGTTCTTCGTAGTCGCACCGCCTCGAGGGGCGGTGGTGTCGGTGGAGAGGTCGCTGCCGCTGCCGCCGCCGCCGATGACGAAGACGACGAGGTACGCCAGGGCGAGGCCGAGAGCCAGGCCCAGCACGATCCCGGCCGCGAGATCTAGCTTGCTGCCGGATCGCATCTGAGCTCGCCCGCCTGGTCCGCCGTCGCCAGCGGCACACGTTGCAGCCTCTGCAGCCTCGACGCGATGAAGTCGGCGCGGGCATGGAAGTCGCGCAGTCGCTCGTCCTCGGTGTCGAGCTCCGGCTCCGGCGCCGGCGGGGGGCTGCCGGCAAGCACCGCGGCGCTCGCTCGCTCGGCGAGCTCGGCGGCACGCCTCGCCTGCTCGGCGGCATCGAGCGCGGCCGCGCCGACGCTGATCACAGCTGCCTCGGATGCCCGCGCGGTCGCCAGCGCCTCCTCGACCTTGAGCGCGAGCTCTCCGATCAGAGGGGGGCGGGACTGCTCCGGCAGCAACCAGTCCTGCGTAGAGTCGGCAACCGCTCCGGCCATCGGTTCAAGGTACGGCAGCCGGGGTCAAACTCCTCTGCCCCAGGCCGGCGGCGGTGTCCTGGTTCATCTAGATTCCGGCCCGACCAGCGAAAGATCGACACGAGGAGCAGCGTGAGAAACCCCAGAGACTTCTTCCAACCGCAGGCGATCGGCGCACCCGAGCCGCTGCGCGAGATCCCCGTGAAGCCCTCGCGGATGATCCACTTCCTCGACTTCTCCAACGAGAAGATGGTCGAAAAGGCAGCCGGCATCGCGGAGAAGACCGACATCCTGCTCGGCAACCTCGAGGACGCGATCCCGGTCGACCGCAAGGAGGCCGCCCGCGCCGGGCTGGTGCGCGCCGCCGAGGAGTCCGACTTCGGCCAGACCGCGCTCTGGACCCGGGTCAACTCGCTGGAGAGCCCCTGGGTGCTCGATGACCTGACCACGCTGGTGACCGAGATCGGCGACCAGCTCGAGGTCGTGATGGTGCCCAAGGTCGAGGGCGCCTGGGACATCCACTACGTCGACCGGCTCCTCGCCCAGCTCGAGGCCAAGGCCGGGCTCGACCGCCCGATCCTGATCCACGCGATCCTCGAGACCGCGCAGGGTGTCGTCAACCTCGAGGAGATCGCCGCGGCCAGCCCGCGCATGCAGGGGATGAGCTTCGGGCCGGCCGACCTCGCCGCCTCGCGGCGGATGAAGACCACCCGCGTCGGCGGAGGGCATCCCGGTTACCGGGTGATGGAGGACCCGGCCGACCCCGAGAATCCCGAGGCCGACCGCGTCAGCGCCCAGCAGGATCTATGGCACTACTCGATCGCCCGCATGGTCGACGCCTGCGCCTCGACCGGGATCCTGCCGTTCTACGGGCCATTCGGCGACATCAAGGACACCGCCGGCTGCGAGACCCAGTTCCGCGCCGCCTTCCTGATGGGCTGCGTCGGCGCCTGGTCGCTGCATCCCGTCCAGATCGGCATCGCCAAGAAGGTCTTCAGCCCTCCCCCCGAGGAGGTCAGGTTCGCCAAGAAGGTGCTGGAGGCGATCCCCGACGGCCGCGGCGTCCACATGATCGACGGCAAGATGCAGGACGACGCCACCTGGAAGCAGTGCAAGGTGATGGTCGAGCTGGCCGAGATGCTGGCTGTCAAGGACCCGGAGCTGGCTGAGGCGTACGGGTTGTAACGGGGTTGGCGCGAAAGGTCGCTGGTTCGAACCCAGCCGCGCCCATCGGATTCCATCTTGAGGCGCTGCCGCGATCAGCGCAGCAAACGGATAGCGCAATCCAGCCCAGGGACTTTGGGCGTCTGTGCATCTCCAGTCACGATCAGGTCCACGTCCGGGTTGGTCTCCGCCGTGGCAAGGATCAGTGCGTCCGGCATCCGCAGCGGTTTGAGGCGCGAGCGAAACTCGGCCGCCTTGTCCGCGACGGTCATATCGACCGGGAGAACCTCGGAGATCAGTTGGGCGAAGAACCCCCGGACCTGGGCCTCGTCGTGGTGGCCGAGACAGGCGCCGGTCAGCACCTCGGCGTAGGTCACCACCGAAACCAGCAACCGCTGCTCGTGAACGAGGCCGCGAATCGCCGCGTCGGCTGCGTCGTGGAGGGCGTCTTTCTTATCGAGAAAGCCGACGACGGCATCGGAGTCGAGAACTACCGCCACTCCTCCCGCAGCCCTTCCACGCGCTCGCGCAGATCGCCGCCGGTGTCCAGGCACCCGGAGTAGCGATCGATCAGCTCATCGACTCGCGTCAGGACCACGCGACCGGCCCCCTCAGCCTCTACCTTCAGAGTGTCCCCGGGCTCGAAGCCTGCTGTGCGGAAGGCGCCAACGGGAATCGTCACCTGGTGCTTGCTGGAAACCTTGGTTTGATTCTTTACCTTCTCAGCCATTGGTAAAGAATAGCACCCGTCGAGAGAGGTCGCTGGGCCGGACGCCGGTACCCGTGGCGTCCTTGATGGCCCGCGACGGCTTAGCTGGGCTAGCTGAGGCGCTGCTCTAGAGCCGCAAGCTGCTGCTGCAGGGGCGGCGGCAGGCGGTCGCCGAACTTGGCCAGGTGCTCCTTGACCTGGGGCAGCTGCTCGCGGACTAGATCCTCGTCGACGGAGAGCAGCTCCTGCATCGCCTCCGCCGAGACGTTGAGGCCCTCGGTGTTGATGGCGCCCTCTGCCGGGAGCAGGCCGATCGGGGTCTCGATCGCGTCGGCCGAGCCCTCGCAGCGGCGGAAGACCCACTCGAGCACGCGGCTGTTCTCGCCGAAGCCGGGCCAGAGGAAGTTGCCATCGGCGTCCTTGCGGAACCAGTTGACGTAGAAGATCCGCGGCAGCCGGGCGCCCTCGCGGGCACCGACCTTCAGCCAGTGGGCGAAGTAATCGCCCATGTTGTAGCCGCAGAAGGGCAGCATCGCCATCGGGTCGAAGCGCAGTTCGCCGACGTTGCCGGACGCGGCGGCGGTCTTCTCCGACGACATCGTCGCGCCGAGGAAGACGCCGTGCTCCCAGTCGAAGGCCTCGTGGACCAGCGGCACGGTGGTGGCGCGGCGGCCGCCGAAGAGGAAGGCGTCGATCGGCACGCCGGCCGGGTCTTCCCACTCCGGGGCGATCGTCGGGCACTGCGCCGCCGGCGTCGTGAAGCGCGCGTTCGGGTGCGAGGAGGGCGCCTCGGACTCGGGCGTCCAGTCGTTGCCGTGCCAGTCGATCAGGTGCTCGGGGGGCTCGCTGGTCATCCCCTCCCACCAGACGTCCCCGTCGTCGGTTTTGGCGCAGTTGGTGAAGACCGAGTTGCTCTCGATCGTGCGCATCGCGTTCGGGTTGGTCGCCTCGCCGGTGCCCGGCGCGACGCCGAAGAACCCCGCCTCGGGGTTGACCGCGTAGAGACGGCCGTCCTCGCCGAACTTCATCCAGGCGATGTCGTCGCCGACCGTCTCGACCTTCCAGCCCGGGATGGTGGGGATCAGCATCGCCAGGTTGGTCTTGCCGCAGGCGGAGGGGAAGGCGCCGGTCACGTACTTGACCGTGCCCTCGGGAGAGGTCAGCTTGAGGATCAGCATGTGCTCGGCGAGCCAGCCCTCGTCGCGGGCCATCGCTGAGGCGATCCGCAGCGCGAAGCACTTCTTGCCGAGCAGCGCGTTGCCGCCGTAGCCGGAGCCGTAGGACCAGATCTCGCGCGTCTCGGGGTAGTGGACGATGTACTTGTTGTCCTCGTTGCAGGGCCAGGGGACGTCTTCGGCCCCTTCGACCAGGGGCATGCCGACCGAGTGCACGCAGGGGACGAACTCGCCATCCGTGCCGAGCACGTCGAGGGCGCCCTTGCCCATCCGGGTCATGATCCGCATCGAGACGGCAACGTAGGGGGAGTCGGTCAGCTGCACGCCGATGTGGGCGATCGGCGAGCCGAGCGGGCCCATCGAGAAGGGCACGACGTACATAGTGCGGCCCTTCATGCAGCCCTCGAAGAGGCCGTTCAGCGTCTCCCGCATCTCGGCGGGATCGCGCCAGTTGTTGGTCGGCCCGGCGTCCACCTCGCGCTCGGAGCAGATGAAGGTGCGGTCTTCGACCCGGGCGACGTCGGCGGGGTCGGAGAGGGCGAGGTAGGAGTTGGGTCGCTTGGCGTCGGAGAGGCGCTCGAAGGTGCCGGCGTCGATCAGGGCCTGGGCGAGGCGGTCGTACTCCTCGGCCGAGCCGTCGCACCAGTGGACGGCCTCGGGCTGGGTCAAATCTGCGATCTCCCCAACCCAGTCGAGGAGCTTTGCGTGCGTGGTCGGCGCGTCGGCCGTGGTCATTTGGCTCATCTACAGCACTCTACTTACCGGGCCTGAAGCCGGGGCGGGACGGTTGGCCGCTTTCTGCGGGAATTCGAGTCCTGCCGCGGGCTGGCGGGGTCGGCGCCGACCGGCTCAGCGGCTTCGGACGCCGAAGACGAGCGTGTAGGTGGCCGCGTCGCGGCCGCCCCCGAGCGGGTCGCCATAGGAGACGCCCACTCCGAAGTCCCGCAGGCCGGAGTCGAGGATGTTCTGCCGGTGGGGAGAGCTGCCCATCCACATCCGCACGATGCTCATCGGCGAGCCGTACTCCCGGCCCCGTCCGGCGCCGATGTTCTCGGCCACGCGGAAGCTCGACATGCGCGCCAGGTAGCCGGAGTGGGCCACCCTGGTGGTCGGCGTGCTGCCGCTCGGGCCATAGTGGGACAGGCTGCCGCTCCTAACCATGGTGAGCGAGTGGGCTTCCGCGGACTTGCGCAGCGCGAGGTTGAACTCGAGGGGCGCGATCCCGTTCCTCTGGCGAGCGGCGTTGACCAGGCAAAGGACCGAGGTGCGCAGCTGGTGCTCGGTCGCCTCGCCGGGGGACTGGAAGACCTCGCCACAACGGGGGGAGCGCTCCTGGCTGCCGGATCCGGCAGCCGGCAAGCACAGGCCGACGGAGGCGGCCAAAAGCATGGTGCAGATCAACTTCAGTGGGCTCATCGGACTCATGCCTACTCGGTGGGTTGGAGGTTCGTCAGCGCGACGTCGGCATCTTCGTTGAGGATCCTGAGGGTCGCCGTTTCCCGCTCCCCCCCCGCGAAGCTCACGGTGCAGGCGAAGGTCGCGTCCTTGGTCACCTCGACGTTCGACGGGCACTCGACCGTGGCCACCTTTTTGCCGGTGGCACGCTCGAGATCCTGCTCGATCGCGTCCTCTGTCTTCGCAGAGTCGATGATCGTTTCCCCGCAGCCGGAAACCGCGAAGGCGAGAGCCAACAGCGCGATAGCGCCAGCCCGGCGGACAGCCGTCATCTGTTCCCCTCTGCGCCGGATCTCGCGGGCAAGTATTCCAGGGCGCCTTCAGGCACGCTTGAAGACTTTAGGATCCCCACCGGATGCGCCCTGGGGTCGATCGCCTGCATCGGCGCCCGGGCCTTGAGCAGCATCTCCTGGTACTCCTCGTCGGGGCCGGATTGCATCACGATCGCACCGCCCACGCCGATGCCGGCCGAATCGCCGTCGACGACGATCGTCCTGATCACGACGCCGAGGTCGCAACCTCCGCCGAGCCCGAGGTAGCCGATCGCCCCCGAGTAGACGCCGCGAGCCTCTCCCTCGAGCTCGTCGACGATCTCCATCGTCCGCTCTTTCGGCGCCCCGGTCATCGACCCGGGCGGGAAGCAGGCCCGTATGCACTCCGTCGGAGTGACGTCCTCGCGCAGCCGGCCGCGAACGGTGGTGACGAGCTGGTGGACGGTGGCCTGCGTCTCCACCTCGATCAGCGCCGGCACCCCGACGCTGCCAATCTCGCAGACGGAGCCGAGGTCGTTGCGGAGGAGGTCGGCGATCATCATGTTCTCGGCCCGGCTCTTCTCGTCGAGCCGGAGCCGCTCGGCCAGGAGAGCGTCCTCGGCCGAGGTCTCCCCGCGCCGACATGTGCCCTTGACGGGCCTGGCCTCGGCCCAGCGGTCGCGCCCGATGCGCAGAAACCGCTCGGGCGAAGAGCTGAGCACGGCGAGGTCGCCGAGGCGAAGGTAGGCGGAGTGCGGCGCCGGGTTGAGCCTGCGCAGGCGGCGATAGAGCTCCAGCGGGTCTGCATCCACCTCGGCGCGAACCTCGTTCGTCAGGCAGACCTCATAGCTCTCGCCTTCGCGCAGAAGCCGCTTGCATGCCTCGATGTCGGCGAGATAGAGATCGCGGTCGCGGGCAAGCTCGAAGTCCGTCTCACCCCCGTCGCTAGCCGCATCCGGCTCC
>DASUIY010000280.1:0-8697 GCA_036279555.1 Solirubrobacterales bacterium
GCTGCGCTACCCGCCCTTCTCCCACCTGACCCGGATCGTGCTCAAGGCGGAGGTCGAGGGACGGCTCGACCGCGCCGCCGCCGAGTTGGCCGACACCCTCATGGACGCCCTGCCTGGCGAGACCGACCTCCTGGGCCCCGCGCCGATGTTTCGCGTCCGCAACCGCCACCGCCGCCGCTTCCTGCTCAAGGCCGCCGACCGCGAGGCGACGATCGCCGCGGTACGCGACACGGTCGACTCCCTGGCCGCCGACCGCGCCCTCCGCGACGTCGCGATCTCGGTCGACGTCGATCCGCAGTAGCCCGTCCATAGAATTGACCTGTGAGCGAACGGACCGGCACCGATATCGACGACGCCGAGCGCGAGGAGCTCGAAGCGGAGCTGCTGGAGCGGCGCGAGGCCGCGCTGGCCCACGTGGTCAAGTTCGGCGACCCGGTGCTGAAGAGCAAGGCCTCGCCGGTGCGCGATTTCGGCCCCGAGCTGCGGTCCGAGGTCGAGCGGATGATCGGGATCATGCGCGACGGGATGGGAGTGGGGCTGGCCGCCACCCAGCTCGGGATCTTGCGCCGGCTCCTCGTCTTCCAGGCGGGCCCCGACAGCGAGCCGACGGCCCTGGTCAATCCCGAGATCGAGTGGCTCTCGGACGAGATCGTGGTCGCCGAGGAGGGCTGTCTCAGCCTGCCCCGCGTCTCGATGGACGTCGAGCGCGCGCTGCACGTGCGGATCGGTGGGCGCGACGCCGAGGGCGCTGAGATCCGGATCGAGGCCTCCGGCCTGGAGGCGCGCGTGCTCCAGCACGAGATCGACCATCTCGACGGCGTGCTGATCCTCGATCGCGCCCCCCGGCAGCAGCGCAAGGGCGCGCTTCGCGCCCTGCGCGAGGGCGGCAGCTACAGCCCGCCGCTTGCCGACGAGGACGAGGCGGGCGAGGGCAGCGAGCACCGCGAGCCTCGCACTGACGCGTGAGAACGGTCTATCTCGGCACCTCGGAGTTCGCCGGCGTTGTCCTGCGCCGCCTCGCCGGGCCCACGCATCGGCCCCTGCTCGTCGTCACCCCCCCCGACCGGCCGAAGGGCCGCGGCCGGCGAACCCAGTCGCCCCCCGCCGCCGAGGCGGCGCGCGAGCTGGGGATCGAGCTGCTGCAGGCCGCCGACGTCAACGAGGAGACGGCGCTCGAGCGGATCCGCGCCGTGCGCCCCCAGGCGCTCGCGGTCTGCGCCTTCGGCCAGATGATCCGCGAGCCCCTGCTCTCGGAGTGGCCGATGCTCAACGTCCACCCCTCGCTGCTGCCCCGCTGGCGCGGCGCCGCGCCGATCGAGCGCACGATCATGACCGGGGACGAACGCAGCGGGGTGTGCGTGATGCAGGTGACGGAGGGCCTCGACTCCGGCCCGGTCGCCCTGCGCGAGGAGGTCCCGGTCAGCGCCGAGGAAGACTTCGAGGCGCTCTCGGCGAAGCTCGCCGCACTCGGTGGCGAGCTCCTGGTCCAGGCCCTCGACCTGCTGGCCGAGGGAGCGCTCGATTTCGCCGAGCAGGGCGAGGAGGGGGTCACGTATGCGGAGAAGATCGGCGCCGAGGAGCGCCGCCTCGATCCCTCCCGCTCGGCGGCCGAGCTGGCCCGGGTCGTCCGCGCCCTCACCCCGCACGTCGGCGCCTATCTCGAGACCAGCGGCGGCGAGCGGCTCGGGATTCGCCGCGCCCGCCCGGTCGAGGTCTCCGTCAAGGCCGGTGAGCTGCGTGCCGAGTGGGGGGCGCTGCTGCTCGGCTGCGGCCAGGGGGCATTGCGCCTGGAGATCGTGCAGCCGGCCGGAGGCAGGCCGATGGCGGCAGACGCCTTCCTCCGCGGCCATCCGCTGCCGAAGCTGTGATCGCGCCCGCCCGCCTGCTCGCCTTCGAGACGATCCGAGCGACCTTCGAGGACGGCGCCCACGCCGAGCGGGCTTTTCGCGAGTCCGCCCAGGAGCGCCGGCTGGACGGCCGCGAGCGGGCCCAGGCCCAGCGGCTCGCCTTCGGCGCGGTGCAGCGGCGCGGCACGACCGACGCCGCCCTCGAACGGCTCGTCGACCGCCCGCTGCGCCGGCTCGACCCACCCGTCCTCGCCGGCCTGCGGCTCGGCGCCTATGAGCTGCTCTTCGCCGATGGGACGCCCGATCACGCCGCCGTCGACCAGGCGGTCGAGCTGGTCAAGCGGGCCGGCGCCGCCCACGCCTCGGGTCTCGTCAACGCCGTGCTGCGCCGTGCCGCCCGCGAGCGCGATGCGCTGGCGGCGTCCTTGCTCGGCGACGACTCGACCCCCGAGAAGGCCTCCGTCGCGCACTCGGCCCCCCTCTGGCTGGCGCAGATGTGGTGGCGCGAGCTGGGCCCCGGCGACGCGCGCTCGCTGCTCGCCGCCTGCAACGAGCCTGCGGAGCACGCCTACCGGGTCAACACCCTCCGCACCGACCCCCAGAGCGTCCTGACCAAGCTCCACGAAGCGGGCGTCAACGCCCGCCCCTCCGCTTCCGGTGCGCCTTATGTACCTGTGGGGTCCAAAAAGCGCACCGGAAGCGGGGATGGGCCCTTGGCAGCGTCCGAGATGGTCGTGGTCGAGGGGCGGACGGGCGACGTCGTCCCGGAGTTGGTCGCGGCCGGGGAGCTGACCCCGCAGAGCCGCGGCTCCGCCGCCGTGGTCGATCTGCTCGACCCCCGGCCCGGGCAGCACGTCCTCGACCTCTGTTCCGGGCCGGGAATCAAGACCGGTCAGATCGCGGCGCGGATGGAGGACCGCGGCGAGGTGATCTCGGTCGAGAGCGATCCCGCACGGGCGGCCGAAGTGGCGGGCCAGGCCCAGCGCCTGGGCCTGCGCAGCGTCACCGTGATCGAGGCCAACGCCGGCGCAGCGGGGATGGCGCCCGGCTTCGACCGCGTCCTGCTCGACCCGCCCTGCTCGGACCTCGGCGCGCTCGCCTCCCGGCCGGACGCGCGCTGGCGCAAGTCGCCGCAGGCGATCGAGCGCCTGGCCGGGGAGCAGCGGCAGCTGCTGGGGCGGGGGCTGGAGGCGCTTCGCCCCGGTGGCCTGCTCGTCTACTCGACCTGCACGATCTCGCGCCGCGAGAACGAGGACCAGGTCGCGGGCCTGCTCGCCGCCGCCGGGTCCGGCGACGTCCCGGCCTTCGAGATGGACGATCTCGGCGCGCTCGCCCCGGGCCTTGCCTCGCCGGTCGATGGCCGCTGTATTCAGGTCCGGCCCGACCGCGACGGCACGACCGGGTTCTTCATCTGCCGCCTGAGGCGCGATGATGGTCCGGATGACTGACCCCCCGGCGGCAGAGGGCTTGATGCGGCGGGCGGCCTGCCCGGGCTGCGGCGAGCCGTGGCTGCGGCCGACGCAGCTCCCCGGCCGCTTCCGCTGCGTGTACTGTCTGCGCCGCTTCGAGCTCGTCTCGCAGTGCCCCAACTGCGGCGAGCATCAGACCATCGCCCGGATGAGCACGACCGAGGACATGACCTGCCAGATATGCGGAGACTCGATGTTGAGGCCGGTATGAGGACGCTGCAAACCGGCGCATATCGGCGTCCTCGGTCGCTCGCGTGCAGAGCACGCCACGCTCCCTGCGTCCTTGATCTGCTTGGTTTTCGCGTCCTGGCGGGTCAATCGTGAGTGAGCGGATGGGGGAGCTGATGGCCTCGCCGCGGGTCGCGCCCTCGATCCTCTCGGCGGATTTCGCCCGGCTCGGCGCTCAGCTGGACGAGGTGATGGAGGCTGGCGCCCGGGTGATCCACTTCGACGTGATGGACGGGCACTTCGTCCCGCCGATCACGATCGGGCCACTGGTCGCATCCTCGATCGCCGACCAGGTCCACGCTGCCGGCGGCGCCGTCGACGTCCACCTGATGATCGAGAGCCCCGAGCGCCAGATCGAGGCCTTCGCCGAGGCCGGCGCCGACTCGATCACCTTTCACGCGGAGGCGACGCCCCATGCCCACCGGACTCTTGCCGCGATCCGCGAGCTCGGCTGCCTCGCCGGCATCGCGCTCAACCCCGGCACCCCGGCCGAGTCGATAGCCGAGCTGCGCGGCCTCGCCGACATCGTCCTCTGCATGACCGTCAACCCCGGCTGGGGCGGCCAGGCCTTCATTCCCGGCTCCCCCGACAAGGTCTCCCGCTTGAAGTCACTTGTAGGTGACGCGCGTATCGAGGTCGACGGCGGCATCGACGCATCCACCGCCGGTCCGATCGCCGCAGTCGGCGCCTCCCTCTTCGTCGCCGGCTCAGCCGTCTTCAAATCGAACGATCCAGCTGCCGCCTACAAGGAGATCGTCGCCGCGGCCGGTGCTGCATAGGCTCGATCCCGGCAGGGGTGGAGCGTCTTGTACTTTTTCGCGAGCCACGCTCGCGCGCCAGCCGTATTGCGTTCCTCGAAAAAGTTAAGCGGAACCCCTGCCGGGATCGAGCCTACCCCCGTGCAATGAGTGCCCCGATGGCCTCCTGCCACCACGCCCGCTCAGCCGGGTCGTCGGGGCCCACCCGCTGGGCGCGACGTTCGCACCAGCTCGCCAGCGAGCGGCGATCGCCCACGGCGACCACCGCCTCGGTGGTGAGCGCGTAGCGGCCGTCGGCGAGGGCGACGAGCGCGCTGGCGCGATCGCGACGGCTGCGCAGCACCGAGACGACCGCGATGCCGTGCACCGAGCTCGGGGCCGACGGGTCCTCGATCCCGCCCCCCGGCCCGACCGAGAAGATCTGCGGGGCACCGCGCTGCGGCAGGCGGGAAGGCGCGGGGTCGCCCACGGGGCCCTCGTGCCAGCGCCTCGTCATTTCCTCGACCTCCTCGCGCAGCTCGCTGCGGACGAGGATGTGCAGCTCGTCTCCCTCTCGCACCACGGTCGAGCCGCGCGGCGGGATCGCGTGGCCGTCGCGGACGATGACGTTGACCAGCGCGTCGCGCGGCAGCCCCAGTTCCCGCACCAGGTGGCCGGCCGCGGCGGCTCCGGGCTTGAGCCGGTAGGAGACGACGTCGCCGCCCATGCGGCGGATCCGCCCCGACTCGAGCAGGCGGCGCGGCAGCGCGGGCTCGTCGGTGGTCAGCCCGAGGCGCTGCGCAAGCGGCTCGAAGCTGGCCCCCTGAACCAGGGTGGAGGTGACGACGACGAAGAAGACGATCGCGAAGAGCTGTTCGCCGGTGCCGACCCCGGCCACTGCGGGGAAGGTGGCGAGCCAGATCGGCGTCGCGCCGCGCAGCCCGGCCCAGCCGAGCATCGCCCGCTCGCGCAGGCCGAGTGGGGAGACCAGGGTCGCGAGGAAGGCGGCGACGGGACGGGCGAGGAGGATCAGCACGGCCGAGAGGGCCAGGCTTTCCCAGACGACGTCGCCGAGGGTGCTTGGGAAGACGAGCAGGCCGAGCAGGATGAACAGGCCGATCTGGGCGACCCAGCCGACGCCCTCGTGGAAGGCGACGATCGTGCGCCGGGCGGGGATGCGGGCCGAGCCGAGGGCGAGGGCGGTGAGGTAGACGGCGAGGAACCCCGACCCGTGGGCGACCTCTGCCAGGCCGAAGGCGAGCCCGGCGATCGCGATCGTGGCGACCGGGTAGATCCCGTCCGTCGGCAGCCGCGCCCGGTCGAGGGCGATCGCGGCGACCCGGCCCAGGGCAACGCCGATCACCGCGCCGATCGCCAGTTTCAGGGCGAGCAGGCCCGCCATGTCGGCGAGGCCGTAGCCGGGCTCCTGGATCCATTCGATGAAGCCGATCACGAGCAGCAGGGCGACCGGGTCGTTCATTCCCGACTCTCCCTCCAGCGTGCGGGCGAGCCGCTTCTCCAGGGTGGAGCGGCGCAGCACGGCGAAGATCGCGGCCGAGTCGGTGGCGGCGATCGCGGCGCCGACGATCATCCCTTCCAGCACGCTGATGTCGAAGATCCAGTGAGCCGCGAGCCCCGCCGTGCAGGCGGTCACGGCGGTCCCGACCGTCGCCAGCGAGGCCGCGGTGCCCAGCACCGGCCGGATCTCCGACCAGCCCGCGGTCAACCCGCCCTCGAAGAGGATCAGGACGAGTGCGATCGTGCCCAGGGTGCGGGCCAGCTCGGCGTCGTCGAACTCGATCCCGCCGACGCCCTCCGAGCCGGCCAGCATCCCCAGCGCGAGGAAGAGCAGCAGGCCCGGGATGCGCATCCGCTCGGCGAGCAGGGCGCCGAAGATGCCGGCCGCGAGCAGGCCGCCGCCGATCAGGATCAGCTCGGCGTCGTTTCCACCCACGGGCGGAACCTACGTGTTCTCGTCGACGGCGGCGAGGCGAAGCTCGAGCTCCTCGGGCGAGCCCGGGGCCGGCACGTCCTCGGCGCGTTCGTGAGGGCGGCGGTAGATCAGGTAGAGCAGGCCGAGCAGCACCGCCGCGGAGAGGGTGAAGCCGATCTCCACGCGGAGGAACTCGTCGCCGACCAGCGGCACGAAGTTCCAGCCGATGAAGAGGGCCGCGCAGGCGATCCAGCGAGCGGCGGCGCGGCGGACCTGGCCCTGGGCGACGCAGGCCTGGTTGACGGTGACCGAGGAGAGGTAGAGCCCGGTCCCGAGGGCGACCAGCAGCAGTTCGCCGCGCTCGTAGCTGAACTTGTCGCTGAAGGCGAGCTGCATCAGCTGCGGACCGGCGACGAGGATCGTCAGTGCCATCACGCCGGTGAAGGCGGCGATGCCCACCAGCACCGCCCGCACCGAGCGGTGGAACTCGTTCTCGCTGCCCGGCTCCTCGCTGGTGTGCAGGCCGGTCAGGTGGGGGAGGATGCTGGTCGAGACCGCCTGGAAGAGCTGCAGGGGGGCCCTGGCGAGCATCAGGACGTTGAAGATGAAGCCCGCTGCTTCGGCGTCGTCGAGGGCGCGCACGACCAGCGGCCCGGCGTTCAGGAAGGCCTGTTCGCTGAACATGATCACCAGCACTGCCGCCGCGAAGCCGGTGCCGTGGGCCATCGACACGGAGGCATCCCCCTCCGTCCCCTGCGCGGGTTCGGGTGCCCTCCGGGCACGCCGCGCGAAGGCCAGCGGGACGACCATCAAAGAGAGCGAGGGAGCGGCGACGATCCCGATCGCCACCCACGACTGGCCGCTGAGCAGGCTGACCGCGACCAGGACCGCGAAGAGGGTGCGGAAGCACGACTCCGAGAGGATCAGCGCGGTGAAGAGGCCGAACCGCTTCACCCCGGCGAGGTAGCCGCGGGCGAAGTAGCTGGCGGCGTAGAAGAGGACGGCGGAGAAGTAGACCCAGTAGAGCGTTTCGTTGCCCTCGAGCAGGCCGTCCTGGAGCGGCCCGCGGAAGGCCAGCGCCAGGGCCGCGAAGAGCAGCGCCAGTCCGAGCTGGATCGTCGCGGCATTGCGCGTGGTGCCGCCGATCGGCTCGCCCTTGACCAGGTGTTCGGAGATGTGGCGCGAGAGCAGCTGTTCGACCGGCCGGTAGAGAGTGGAGATGGTGATGAAGACGGCCGACCAGACGACGGTGATCTCGCCGTAGTCGGGCTTCGAGAGGACGTGCGAGGCGATGAAGAAGTAGACGTAGGTGATGACGCCGGTGAGGCCGACGCCGATCGCGAGGAAGCTCGCCGTCTTGCCGTAGTCCGCGGTCGCCGAGCCACCGCCCTCCCGGGCGCCGCGACGGGCGCCCGGGGCTTTGCGCAGCGCCCGCATCAGCGCTCCGCTGTGCCGCGCTCGTAGTGGGAGGGGGGGATGTCGAGCGCCAGCTCGACCCGGCGCAGGCGCTCGAAGACCCGCTGCGTCATCACCCGCTGCCCGGCCAGCAGGTCGCCGATCACCCCGAGCGCGAGCAGCTGGATCGCCGCGATGAAGAGCACCGCGCCGAGGATCAGCGACTGGATGTGGCCGGAGCTGTCGCCGTTGAGGATCCAGTCGAGCAGGAAGGGCATCCACGCGGCGAGGGCCAGGATCGCGACGAGCAGGCCCGCGGTGGCGAAGACGCGCAGCGGCTCGTAGCGGGCGTAGATGCGGAGGATCGAGAGCGCGTTGCGCCGCACGTAGCCCCCGGTCGAGCGGGAGAGCCGCGACTCGCGCGTCTGCGGGTTGGTGCCGATCTCCACCTGGTCGACCGCGACCAGCATCTTGCCCGCCTGGATCAGGCTCTCAAGCGTGTAGGTGAAGTTGTCGACGACGAGCAGCCCCAGGGCGGCCTCGCGGTTGTAGGCGCGGAAGCCCGAGGTGGTGTCGGCGATCGCCGTGCCAGCCAGCCTGCTGACCACCCAGCTTCCCAGTCTCTGCAGGGCTTTCTTGGAGCCCGAGAAGTGCTCGATCTGGGAGGTGCGGCGGTCGCCGACGACCATGTCGGCCTCGCCGGCGAGGATCGGCGCCACCAGCTTCGGGATATCGGCGCCGCGGTACTGGTTGTCGGCGTCGGTGTTGACGACGACGTCGGCGCCGAGCTTGAGGCAGGCGTCGAGCCCGGCCTGGAAGCCCGCCGCCAGCCCCTTGTTGTTGGTCAGGCGGACGATGTGCTCGACCCCGTGCTCGCGGGCGACCTCGACCGTGCGGTCGGTCGAGCCGTCGTCGACGACCAGGACCTCGACCTCGTCGATGCCCGGGATCTCGCGTGGGATGTCGGCGATCGTTGCTGGGAGGGTCGATTCCTCGTTCAAGCAGGGGATTTGGACTATGAGCTTCATGGGAGAGGGGTCAGGGTATCCGCGAGGGGGGTCGGTCTGTAGGTGCCTCCCGCCCCGACA
>DASUIY010000281.1:0-4214 GCA_036279555.1 Solirubrobacterales bacterium
CTCGTCCAGCGCCGCCAGGTGCACGGCGGAGGGGAAGACGTCGTTGGAGGACTGGCCCATGTTGACGTGGTCGTTGGCGTGCGCCCCGTCGCCGGCGAGGTTGGCGAGCACCTCGTTGGCGTTCATGTTCGAGGAGGTGCCCGAGCCGGTCTGGAAGACGTCGACCGGGAACTGGTCGTCGTGTTCGCCCGCGGCGACGGCATCGCCCGCGGCGGCGATGCGCTCCGCCAGGCCGGGGTCGAGCCCCCCGACTTCGGCGTTGACCAGCGCGGCCGCGGCCTTCAGCCGGCCCAGCCAGCGGACGACGGGCACGGGAACCCGCTCGCCCGACACCGGGAAGTTGTCCACTGCCTTGGTGGTCTCGCCACCCCAGAGCTGCTCAGTCAAGGTCCGTGCCTCCATCGAAGTCGTTGTCGCCCAAGCGTATTCAGCCGCGGCTGCGGCCGGCGTCGAAGCCCCGCTGGTAGGCGTCGAGGAAGGTCGCCGGCAGCGGCCGGTTGTCGGGGCTGTAGCGCGCGGCCGCGGCGAGGCGGCGGAGCAGCTCGGCGTGGATGCCCTGGGTCTCGTCGGCCCCGCGCTGGGCGGCGCCGATCAGGTAGCCGAGCCGAACGTTCGCAGCGCCGCCCAGGTCGTCTCGTGCGTCCGCGTTGAGCTCTGTCGCCGCTGCAACCATCGCGGTGCCCACGCTCGCCAGCGCCCCGCCAGCCTGGTTCTCGGTCAGGCAGTCCGAGATCGGCGTCTCGCCCTGGAGCCGCACTGCCCCCGGCGCATCCTCGAGCGCCCGCAGGTACACCCCCGCTCCTTCCAGGCAAGCCCCCGGCGTCGAGCCATCCGTAGAACCGCAGCCCCCAAGGACCGCGAGGGCCGAGAGCGCTATGGCAATCCGGACGCGCATAAGCCGGCAATCCTAGAAGCGCCCATGCCTAAAAAGCTTTCCGCCAGAAGCGCCGCGTGGCCCGTGCTGAGAGCTGTTGTTCGCGTGAGGGCCTTCGGGGGGTCCCTCCCCAGGAACTCCCGCGAAGCGGCCTGGGGAGGGACCCCCCGAAGGCCCCGCTCAAATGGAGTGCACCCCAGCGTCAGTCCCCACGCGGCGAGACGCCGCCGGAGTGGACGGTCGAGATGCCACCGGCCGGCCCGGGCGGCGGTGCCGGAGGAGTCTTGGGGCGTTTGCGCGGCTTGCGGGCAGGCTGTTTGCCGACCGGGAAGACTTCGACCCATTCGGCGATCTCGAACTGCGGCGCGGCGGCGTGTTCCCAGGAGATGTGGAGGTGGTGGCCGCAGCCGTGACCGGCGTCGCCGTCGTAGCCGACCCAGCGGAAGGGCGCCGCCGGCTCGTTCTGCTCGGGCTCGGCCCAGAGGGCGAGGCGGGTGATCCCGCGCCAGTTGGCGTCGCATTTGTCGCTCCAGTTCAGCGGCGAGATGTCGACGGCGAGGCCGTTGTAGTGGTCGGAGTGCTTGACGTGGCAGCCGTGGCAGCCGGCGTGTTCGCCGCTCGGCAGCGGGCCCGAGTAGCCGTCGCTTACGTAGATCGGGAAGCGCTGGGCGATCCAGCGCAGGTTCGGCAGGATGCGGCGGTCGACCATGTCGCCCTCTTCGTGCGGGATCGCGGCCGGGATCGGGACGATTTCCCCGGTCGCGTAGGCGAGGCGCGTAGAAGTTGGGCCAGCGTTCGCCGGTCCAGCCAATATCGCGCAGAGGGCTGCAAGCGCGACGGTGGCGGAGAGGACCCGGTAGGCGAACGCTGGCGATACCACGATTGGGATATCGACCATTCGGGCGTCTCCTTGAGAATCGCATCGCGGCTATAGGGTTCGCTCGCTATGCCAAGCGTGCGCGAGGCCAGCTTCGACCTCTTCCGCGAGCGGGGGATGACGACGATGTTCGGCAACCCCGGCTCGACCGAGCTGCCGATGCTCGCCGACTTCCCCTCCGACTTTCGCTACGTGCTCGGCTTGCAGGAGGCGGTCGTGGTCGGGATGGCCGACGGCTTCGCCCAGGCCTCCGGTCAGACGACGGTCGCCAACCTGCACACGGCGCCGGGCCTCGGCAACGCGATGGGCGCGATCTTCAACGCCCAGGCGAACCACTCTCCGCTCCTGGTCACGGCCGGGCAGCAGGCGCGGGCGCAGATCACCCTGCAGGCGAACCTGACCAACCGTGACGCGATCCGCATGCCCCATCCCCTGGTCAAGTGGTCCTACGAGCCGGCCCGGGCCGAGGACGTGCCGCTTGCCCTCGCCCACGGCGCCCACCTCGCTTCGCTGCCGCCGCAGGGCCCCGTCTTCGTCTCTTTGCCGATGGACGACTGGTACGCCGAGGTCGACGAGGCCGACGCGCGCGAGGCGATCGGCCGGCGCGTCGAGGGACGCGCTGTCGCGGGCCCGGCCGCGGTCCGCGACCTCGCCGACCGGCTCGATGCCGCAACTAATCCGGTGATGGTCGCCGGCCCCGACGTCGACGCCTCCGGCGCCTGGGAGCTCGCGGTCGCCCTCGCCGAGCGCCAGCGCCTGCCGGTCTGGGCGACCCCGGCGACGGGCGGCGGCCGGATCGGCTTTCCGGAGAACCACCCGAACTACCGCGGCGTGCTGCCCCCGGCGATCGGCCCGGTCGCCCAGACGCTCGAGGGCCATGACCTGATCCTCGTCCTCGGCAGCTCGGTCTTCCCCTACTACCCCCACATCCCCGGCCCGCTGCTGCCAGAGGGGGCGAAGCTGGTCGCGATCACCAGCGACCCCGACGAGGCGGCGCGGGCGCCGATGGGCGACGCTCTCGTCGCCGACGTAAAGCTGACCCTGGCCGCGCTGCTCGAGGACCTGCCCGAGTCCTCGCGGCCGGCCCCCGAGCCGAATGCGGGGCCGGGGGAAATCCCGCCCACCGACCCGCTCAACTCCTCGACCGTCCACACCGCTCTGGGAGAGGTCTTCCCCGAGGACGGGATCGTCGTGCTCGAGTCCCCCTCCAGCACCCTCGCCCTGCGCAACCAGCTGCGGCTCTCGCGCCCGGGCAGCTACTACTTCGCCGCCGGCGGCGGCCTCGGCTTCGGCCTCTCCGCCTCGATCGGGGTGCAGATCGCCCAGCCGGACCGCCCGGTCGTCTGCGTGATCGGCGAGGGCTCGGTCCAGTACGCGGTCAGCGCCTTCTGGACCGCCGTCGCCTACAAGGTCCCGGTCACCTTCCTCGTCCTGCGCAACGAGGAGTACGCGATCCTCAAGTGGTTCGCCGAGGTCGAGCAGGTTGCCGGAGCGCCCGGGCTCGACCTTCCCGCTCTCGACGTCGCCGCGGTCGCCGAGGGCTACGGGGTGACGGCGCACCGCGTCAAGGACCGCGATCAGGTTCGCGACGCGCTGGCAAAGGCGTTCGCGTCCCCCCGCCCCGAGCTGGTCGAAGTCCCGGTCGCGCCCGGGATGTCCCTCTTCTAGGCTGGGCTGACGATGGCGCTTCTCGAGCGGAAGATCGATTCGCTCGCACCGCAGACGTCCGAGCCTGCGCCCGACCGCGCCCCGGACAGCCTTGCGGCCGGCGCGGCCCAGCCGCTGCGCCGCGACCTGGAGGAGCTGCTCGGCGCCGACCGCGTCCTCGGCCGCGCGAGCGACATCGTCCGCTATGCCTCCGACGCCAGCCCTTACCGGCTCTTCCCGCAGGTGGTCGTCATGGCTCACGACGCGAACGACGTCGCCGAGATCCTCGCCTACGGCCGCCGCAGCGGCGTCCCGGTCACCTTCCGCGCCGGCGGCACCAGCCTCAACGGCCAGGGCCAGACCGACGGGATCCTGGTCGACGTGCGCCGCCACTTCGGAGGGGTCGCGGTGGAGGACGGGGGGGCGCGCGCCCGGGTCAAGCCCGGCACCGTGCTCGGCCACGCCAACCGGGTTCTCGCGCCGCACGGGCGCAAGCTCGGCCCCGACCCGGCCAGCACCGACATCGCCTGCGTCGGCGGCGTGATCGCCAACAACTCGGGGGGGATGCGCTGCGGCGTCAGCAAGGACTCCTACTCGACGGTGCGCTCGATGACGCTGGTGCTCGCCTCGGGGACGACGATCGACACCGCCGAGCCCGGCGCCGCCGAGCGCTTCGCCGCCGAGGAGCCCGAGCTGGCCGCCGGCCTGGCCGCGATGCGTGACGAGATCCGCGCCGACACCGAGCTGAGCGAGCGCATCCGGCGCAAGTTCGCGATCAAGAACACGACCGGCTACCGGCTCTGCGCCTTCCTCGAT
>DASUIY010000282.1:0-4670 GCA_036279555.1 Solirubrobacterales bacterium
ACGACGCGTAGGAAAAGCGTAGCGCTACGCGTCTTCGTGCCAGGGAGTCAAAATGCGGGGCCCGTCCGCGGTCACCGCAACCGTGAACTCGAAGTGGGCGGCGAGCGAGCCGTCGTCGGAGTAGACGGCCCAGCCGTCGTCCCCCATCCGCACGAGCGCACCGCCGGCGTTGACCATGGGCTCGATCGCCAGCACCGTCCCCTCCTCCAGGACCGGGCCCTTGCCGGCCGTGCCGAAGTTGGGCACCTGCGGCTCTTCGTGCATCTCCCTGCCGATCCCGTGGCCGACCAGGGTGCGGATGATCGAGAGGCCCTCGATCTCCACCGCTCGCTGGATCGCCGCGGAGACGTCGCCGAGCCGGTTGCCGGGCTGCATCTGCTCGACGCCGGCGAACAGAGCCCCCTTCGTGACGTCCAGCAGCTTGCGCGCGTCCTCGTCGACCGGGCCGATCGGCAGGGTCATCGCCGCGTCCGCGACCCAGCCGTCCCTGACCACGCCGACGTCGACCGAGAGCACATCTCCCCGCTTCAGCTCGTAGGGCCCGGGGATCCCGTGCACCACCATCGAGTTGGGCGAAGCGCAGATCGACCCGGGGAAGCCACGGTAGCCCTTGAAGGCGGGCTCGGCACCCTGCGAGCGGATCAGCTTCTCGGCGGCGGCGTCGAGCTCTGCGGTGGTGACACCGGGCCGGGCCTTGGTCGCGAGCATGCGCAGGCAGCGGACGAGGACCTCTCCGGCGGCGGCCATCTTGTCGACCTGCTCCGGCGTCTTGCGGATGATCATTCGGTACACGCTAGGTCAGATGGCCTCGTCGGCCTCGAGGCGCAGCGTCGCCAGGGTCCGGCGGATCGCGTCGGCGACCGCGTCGGGAGACTCGGCGCCGTCGATCCGCCGCAGCAGGCTGCGGGCGTCGTAGTGCTCGATCAGCGGTGCCGTCTTGGCGTGGTACTGCTCGAGCCGGTGGCGAATCACCTCGGGCTTGTCGTCGTCGCGGATGACGAGCTCCGAGCCGTCGATGTCGCAGACGCCGTCCTGCCCCGGCGGGTTGAAGTCGACGTGGAAGACGTGGCCGCCCTCGACACAGGTTCGGCGCCCGCCCAGCCTGCGCACCACCTCGTCGTCGGCCACGTCGATCAGCAGCACCGCGGTCAGCTCCCGGCCCAGCTCGGTCAGCTTCGCGGCAAGAGCCTCGGCCTGCGGGGCGGTGCGCGGAAAACCGTCGAGGATGAAGCCGTCGGCCGCCTCGTCGGAGTCGATCCGCTGGCCGATCATGCCGACGATCACCTCGTCGGGCACCAAGTCGCCGCGGTCCATGTACTCCTTCGCGGCCCGGCCCAGATCCGTCCCCTCGCGGACCGCCGCCCGCAGGATGTCGCCGGTGGCCCAGTAGGGCAGCTCCAGATCGGCCTGCAGCCGCTCCCCCTGCGTTCCCTTCCCGGACCCGGGCGGACCGAGGAGGACTAGGTTCAGCTCGGACATTGTCCGGAGCCTATTTGAGGAAACCCTCGTAGTTGCGCATCATCAGCTGCGCCTCGAGCTGTTTCACGGTTTCCAGCGCGACGCCGACCACGATCAGGATCGAGGTGCCGCCGAAGGCGAAGTTGGCTGCGGTCTGGCTGAGCAGGATCGTCGGCAGCGCCGCCACCGCACCGAGGTAGAGCGCACCGGGGAAGGTCAGCCGGGAAAGGATGCGATCGAGGTACTCGGCGGTTGGGCGCCCGGGCCGCACACCGGGGATGAAGCCGCCGTATTTCTTCAGGTTGTCGGCCTGGTCGACCGGGTTGAACGTGACCGCTGTGTAGAAGTAGGTGAAGATGACGATGAAGAAGACCTCGCCGGCCACGTAAGCCCACCCTTCCGGGCTGAAGAAGGCGGCGAAGTCGAGGGCCGCGGGGGTATTCAGCAGCTGGCCGATGGTCGGTGGGAAGGCCATGATCGACGCGGCGAAGATCACCGGGATGACGCCGGCCATGTTGACGCGCAGCGGCAGGTAGGTGGAGCCGCCCGAGGTCATTTTGCGCCCGACGACGCGTTTCGCGTACTGAACGGGGATGCGGCGCTGTCCCTCCTGGACGAAGACGATCGCGATGACCACCGCGAGAGCGAGGAAGGGCATCATCACGACGAAGACCTGGTCGGGGTTGTTCCACCAGGCACTCAGGCCCTGCGGCAGCCCGGACACGATCGAGGCGAAGATCATCAGCGAGATGCCGTTGCCGATGCCGCGCTGGGTGATCAGCTCGCCGAACCACATCAGCAGCGTGCAGCCCGCGGTGAGGGCGATCACGATCAGCAGGATCTCGCCGCCGGCGAGGTTGCCGATCGCGTTGTTGCCGCCGGCCTGCTGGCCGAAGGACTGGAACAGGTACACGTAGCCGAAGGACTGGCCGAACGCCAGGCCGACGGTGAGGTAGCGCGTGTACTGGGTGATCTTCTGCTGGCCGACCTCGCCTTCTTTCTGCAGCTTCTCCAGCGAGGGCACGACGACGGTGAGCAGCTGCAGGATGATCGACGCCGTGATGTAGGGCATGATCCCCAGCGCGAAGAGCGAGAGCCGCGAGAGGCTCCCGCCCGAGAAGGTGTCGAGGAAGCCGAGGATGCCGCCGCCGGCGAAATTGTTCTCCAGTTCCTTCACGGCTTCGAGATCGACGCCGGGAGCGGGAATGTAGGCGCCGAGCCGGTAGAGCAGCAGCATCGCCGCGGTGAAGGCGAGCTTCTTGCGAATCTCGGCGACGCTGAATGCGTTCGCAATAGTTTGGAGCATTACGGCTCCAGAGTGTGGCAGGAACCGCCTGCCGCTTCTATCTTCTCCTTCGCCGCAGCGCTGAAGCCGTGCGCTCGCACCGTCAGCTTCTTCGAGATCTCACCGCGGGCGAGGATCTTCACCGGGTCCGAGCGCTTGGCGAGCCCCTTCTCCTTGAGGGTCTCGGGGGTCACCTCGGCGTCGGCGTCGAAGCGCTCCTCGAGGTCGGCGAGGTTGACCGGCTGCGACTTCGTGCGGAAGTTCTCGAACGGCATCGACTTCTTCATGTGCGGCCCGCGAAGCTTTCGCATCCGCATGTGGATCGGGTTCTGCCCGCCCTCGTAGCCGGCCTTCCGCTTGGACCCGGACCTAGAGCCAGCGCCCTTATGACCCCGACCGGAAGTCTTGCCCAGCCCCGAGCCCTCGCCACGCCCCAGCCGCTTCCGCGGCCGCCGCGACCCGGGCTTCGGCTTCAAGTTATGCAGCCCGATCTCCTCGGACCGCGGAGTCTCAGCCATCAGCCATCCACCTCAACCAAATGAGAAACGACCCGAAGCTGCCCCTTCAACTGAGGACTGTCCTTCCGCTCCACGGCCTTCCCGATCCGCCCAAGCCCAAGCGCCTTAAGCGTCGCTTTCTGACTGGGATTGGACCCATTGGCCGACCGAACCTGCTTGATCTTGACCCCGCTCACGAGGACTCCTCAGCTTTCGGCTCCTCAGTCGCCGGGGCGGTCGCTTCCTCGGCCGGAGCCTCCCCAGCTTTCGCGGCATCCGCCTCTCCGGCGGGTGGCGTCGTAGGGGGGACCTCCTCCGAGGAAGCTTTAGCTACCGCAGGAGGAGGTGGGTCCCCTGCGACGACAGGACCCGCCGGCCGGGACTCGCCCGCGTCCCCTGCGGCGACAGGACCCGCCGGCTCAGCGCCTGAAATCTCGGCAGAAGCCCCGTTGCTCTTCTGAACTCCGAGCACCTGAGAAACCGTCAGACCGCGCAACTCAGCGACCTCCTCCGGCCGACGAAGACGAATCAACCCGTCCATGGTTGCCTTCACCAGGTTGATCGGGTTCTGCGTCCCGATGCTCTTGGTCAGCACGTCCTTCACCCCACCCAGCTCGAGCACCGCCCGCACCCCACCGCCGGCGATTACCCCGGTACCGGGGCTGGCCGGCCGCAGGACGACGTGGCCGGCGCCGTAGCGACCGATGATCTTGTGGGTGATGGTCTGCCCGTATTTGGGGATCCGGATCAAGTCCTTGCGGGCGTTCTCGACGCCCTTCTGGATCGCCAGCGGCACCTCGCGAGCCTTGCCGTAGCCGATCCCAACCACGCCCTCTTCGTCGCCGACGGCGACCAGCGCGGTGAAGGAGAAGCGACGGCCGCCCTTGACCACCTTGGCGACGCGGTTGATCTCGATCACGCGCTCTTGCAGGTCGAGCCCGCGCGGGCTCACCGTCTCGACGTTGGTCGTATCCATTCCCTTCATAAGCAGCGGTCCAAGGTACTAGAAGACCAGTCCTCCCTCTCGTGCTCCCTGGGCGAGTGCCTCGACCCGCCCGTGGTACTGGTATCCGCCGCGGTCGAAGACGCAGGACTCGACGCCGGCCGCCTTTGCACGCTCGGCCAGCAATTCGCCGGCGCGCTTGGCCTGATCCGAGGCGGTGAGCTTGCGCAGATCGGGCTCGATCCAGTTGACGGCCGCGACGGTGTGACCCTTGCCGTCGTCGATCAGCTGGGCGAAGACGCCCCGATTCGAGCGGTATACGGACAGGCGCGGCCGCTCGGCGGTACCCGTCACCCGTGCGCGCACGCGGCGGCGACGGCGCAGTCGGCGCTGCCTGGTGGTGAGGACCGTCATCTCAGGCCCTCTTCCCCACCTTGCGGGCGACGTGCTCGCCGCGATAGCGAATTCCCTTGCCCTTGTAGGGCTC
>DASUIY010000283.1:0-2909 GCA_036279555.1 Solirubrobacterales bacterium
CGCACCGAGTCGGTCGTAATCACCCGCTTCGGCGGCAAGCGCGAGCTCACCTGGTACCCCTACACCAAGTCCCGCCGCGGCATGATCGCCCGCGTCGCCCAGGCGTTCAACGCCCGCGACCTGAGGCGCCGCCTGGGCTTGCGCGGCTGACTTCGCCGCTGCCGACGTGACTGCGGGGGTTTTCGGCCTCCCCGGTAGCCTCTTTGGACTATGGCCGAGCGTGACTTCATAGCCGCTACGCGAGAGCGCGTCGTCGTCTTCGACGGCGGCATGGGCGCGACGCTGGAGCAGTTCGAGCTGACCCGGGAGGACTACGGCGGGCTGGAGGGCAAGTGCCACGAGGCGCTGGTCCTGAACCGGCCCGACGTGATCGAGGGGGTGCACGCCTCGATGCTCGAGGCCGGCGCCGAGGTGGTCGAGACCGACAGCTTCCAGGGCTCGCGGCTGAAGCTCGAGGAGTGGGGCCTGGGCGAGCACACGCTGGAGATCAACGTCAGGGCTGCCGAGATCGCCCGCAAGGCGGCGGGGCCGGACCGCTTCGTCGCCGGCTCGATCGGGCCGACCGGGTTTCTCCCCGCCTCGACCGACCCCACCCTGGGCGACATCACCTTCGCCCGCCTGGTCGAGGTCTTCGCCGAGCAGGCCCGTGGCCTGGTCGAGGGTGGCGCCGACCTGATCATCGTCGAGACCGCGCAGGACATCCTCGAGGTGAAGGCGGCGATCTTCGGCGCCCGCGAGGCCTTTGCCGCCACCGGCCGCAGGCTGCCGATCCAGGCCAGCGTCTCGCTCCTCCCCCAGGGCGGCAAGATGCTGCTCGGCACCGACATCCAGGCGGTGCTGACCACGCTGGCGGCGCTCGACGTCGACGTGATCGGCCTCAACTGCTCGACCGGGCCCGAGGACATGCGCGACGCGATCCGCTACCTCGGCGAGAACAGCCCGCTGCCGGTCCACTGCATCCCCAACGCCGGCCTGCCCGTGCAGGGGCCCGACGGCGAGACGATCTTCCCCGAAGAGCCCGAGCCGCTGGCGGCGACCCTGGGCGAGTTCGTCGAGCGCTACGGCGTCGGCATCGTCGGCGGCTGCTGCGGGACGACGCCGGCCCACATCGCGGCGATCCGCGAGCGCGTCGACGGCCGCGTGCCCGGCGAGCGGCCGGCACCGGGGGCCCCCCGGCTCTCCTCGATGATGACCTCCACCCCACTGGTGCAGGAACCGCGGCCGACCCTGGTCGGCGAGCGGGTCAACTCGCAGGGCTCGCGCAAGGCGAAGGAGCTGCTGCTCGCCGACGACTACGACGGCCTGGTGCAGGTCGCCGAGGACCAGGTCGAGGGCGGCGCCCACGTGCTCGACGTCTGCGTGGCGCTGACCGAGCGCTCCGACGAGGACGAGCAGATGGCGGCGGTGGCGAAGCGGATCTCGCTGACGCAGCCGGCGCCGGTCCAGGTCGACTCGACCGAGCCGGAGGTGATCCGCGCCGCGCTGGAGCAGATCCCCGGGCGGGCGATCGTCAACTCGATCAACCTCGAGGCCGGCCGCGAGAAGGCCGACGTCGTCGTGCCGATCGCCAAGGCCCACGGCGCGGCGCTGATCGCGCTGACGATCGACGAGATCGGGATGGCCAAGACCGCCGAGCGCAAGGTCGAGGTCGCCAAGCGCATCCGCGACATCGCCTGCGGGGAGCACGGCCTCGACCCCGAGGAGCTGATCTTCGACGCGCTCACCTTCACGCTTACGACGGGCGAGGCGGAGTGGCGGCCCTCCGCGGTCGAGACGATCGAGGGCATCCGCCGGATCAAGGCCGAGCTTCCCGGCGTCAAGACCTCGCTCGGGGTCTCCAACGTCTCCTTCGGCGTCTCCCAGCCGGCCCGCGCGGTGCTCAACTCGGTCTTCCTGCACCACTGCGTCGAGGCCGGGCTCGACCTGGCGATGGTCAACCCCAACCACATCACTCCCTACTCGGAGATCTCCGCCGAGGAGCGCGAGCTGACCGACGACCTCGTCTTCGACCGCCGCGAGGATGCGCTGGAGCGGTTCATCGCCCACTTCGAGTCCAAGGGCACCGACAGCGCCGAGGAGGCGGGAGACCCGACCGAGGGGATGGAGCCCGAGGAGGCCCTGCACTGGCACATCCTGCGCCGCAAGAAGGACGGGGTCGAGGCCTGGATCGACCGTTCGGTCGAGAAGATCGGCGCCGTCCCGACCCTGAACGAGGTGCTGCTGCCGGCGATGAAGGAGGTCGGCGACAAGTTCGGCGCCGGGGAGCTGATCCTGCCCTTCGTCCTGCAGTCGGCCGAAGCGATGAAGCGCGCCGTGGCGCAGCTGGAGAACTACCTCGACCGGATCGACGGCCACACCAAGGGCAAGGTGGTGATCGCCACCGTGTTCGGCGACGTGCACGACATCGGCAAGTCGCTGGTCAACACGATCCTGACCAACAACGGCTACACCGTGATCGACCTCGGCAAGCAGGTCCCGGTCGACGCGATCATCGAGGCCGCGGTCGAGAACGAGGCCGACGCGATCGGCCTCTCCGCCCTGCTCGTCTCGACCTCCAAGCAGATGCCGATCTGCGTGCAGGAGCTGCACCAGCGCGGGCTCGGCTTCCCGGTGCTGATCGGGGGCGCGGCAATCAACCGCGACTTCGGCCGCCGCACGCTCTACCCGCAGGGCAAGGAGTCCGACGAGGTCTACGGGCCCGGTGTCTTCTACTGCAAGGACGCCTTCCAGGGGCTCGACACGATGGACGCCCTGGTCGACGAGGAGGCACGCGAGGCGCTGGTCGCGAAGACCCGCGACGCGGCGCGCGAGCTGCGCGAGAAGGGCGAGGTCGTCGACGACGGCCCGCCCGTGACCGACGACAGCGTGCGCTCCGCCGTGCGCACCGACAACCCGATCCCCGAGCCCCC
>DASUIY010000284.1:0-5532 GCA_036279555.1 Solirubrobacterales bacterium
AAATCCTCGCGGACACCGGCTTCGCTCAACAGCCCCTCGAGCCGCTGGCGTTCGTCCTCGCTGCAGTTGCGGACCGCCAGCAGCCAGCTGACCGGCCGCCCCTGACGCAGGCGCAGGCGCCGCGCGGTCTCGGCCAGCAGCGGCATCTGGTCGAGCGGCAGGCTGCCGCCGAGCAGGACGTCGTGGGCGAAGTCGGGGCCGCGCGGGGACTCGTCGACGATGTCGGCCGGGGGGAAGTTGCGGATCAGCGTCGAGCGAACCCCGGCAGCCTCGAACTTCTCCTGCGTCGCCGGCAAGGCGGTGGTGGCGGCGTCGAGTCGCTTCGCGAGCCAGGGCTCCAGCCAGTGGAAGAGGCGCTGGAGCGGTCGCCGCGTGGGTCGCGGCAGCCACTCCTTGATCAGCATGAAGGTGTCGTACTCGTCGTTGCTGTCGTAGACGACGGCGATGCCAGGCCGCAGCAGCTTCAGCAGCGCCGCCCAGGGCAGCAGGTCGAGGGTGAGCGCGTAGATCGCGTCGGGCCGCATGCGCAGCGCCCGCAGCAGGGAGAGCGGCGCGCTGGCGATTCGCGTGAGGCGGTTGGAGCGGGCCGGCAGGTAGCGGATCGGGACCGCGTCCTCATGTCCTGGCGTCAGGTCCGGCTGCGCCAGCATGACCACGTCGTACCCCGCCTTGGCGAGGCCGGCCGCCAGCCGGTAGTGGTGGCGGGGGTGATGGGCCGCCCGTGCGCTGCTTACGCAGGCGACCGTGGGAGTCGGGGGCATTGCGTGCCGCCGGGTCAGACGGTCGATGCGTCTGGAGTGCGGAAGAGCTGGTCTTTGAGCTCCTCGTACTCGGCGATCGCGCGTTCGTAGTCGTCGTGGCGGCCGATGTCGAGCCAGTAGCCCTCGTACAGGTAGGACCCGACGGGCTTACCGGCTTCGAGCAGGTTCACGACCAGCTCCGGGACGTCGAAGTGCTCGCCCCGGGGGATGAAGTCGAGGATCTCCGGCTCGGCTACGTAGACGCCCATGCTGACCGTGTAGGGGATCTCGGGCTTCTCCTCGTAGCCGGTGACGTGGTTTGTCTCACCCGTGCTTCCGTTGACGTGGATCACGCCGTAGTCGGTCTTGACCACTCGCCGGTGGGTTGCGATCGTCAGCAAGTTGCCGGAATCCCGGTGGGTCCGGTAAAGCGCGCCGTAGTCGAGCGCGGTGAGCACGTCGCCGTTCATCGCGAGGAAGGTCTCGTCCAGGCCCTCGACCGTCGCCAGCGCACCGGCCGTCCCCAGCGGATTGTCCTCCTCGTGGTAGGCGATCGAGACGTCGTGGCCGGAGCCGTCGCCGAAGACGGCGCGAATCAGGTGGGCGAGGTAGCCGACCGCGAAGGTCAGGTCGGTGAAGCCGTCGCTGCGCAGCTGGCGCACGACGACGTCGAGTATCGCGCGGTCGCCGACGGGAAGGAGCGGCTTCGGCAGAACGGTCGTGTAGGGCGCCAGCCGGGACCCCTTGCCGCCGGCGAGGATCACTGCCTTCTTGCTCATGCCGAGTCCCTTCTGCGCAGGTTCATCTTGCCCGAGTCCCTGTGCACGGCGACCTGCCGGCGCATGATCACGGCGGCGGTCGTCCAGAACAGGATCCTGAGGTCGAGTACGAGGCTACGCTCTTCCGCGTACATCTCGTCGAGCAGCACCTTCTGGGGCAGGATCTTCCCCACGTAATGACTGTGCGGGTCGTCGTCGTCGAGGATCTTGCTCTCCTCGGCGAAAGCGATCTGGGAGAGGCCGGTCATGCCGGGCCGGACGCTGAGGATGGTCTGGTAGACGTGCTCGTGCATGGCGACGAATTCCGGGTCCTCGGGGCGCGGGCCGACGAGGCTCATCTCCCCTCGGAGCACGTGCCAGAGCTGCGGCAGCTCGTCGATCTTGAGCTTGGCGAGCAGGACGCCGACCCGGGTGAAGCGATGGTCGTCGTCGGTCGTCAGGTTGGGCCCGGCGGCGTCGTCGCGCATCTTTCGGAACTTCAGCATCCGCAGCGGGCGCCCGTGGAAGCCGACTCGGTCGACGCGGAAGAACGCGGCGCCGGGGGAGTCGAGCCTGATCACGATCACCGCGACCAGGATCACCGGCAGGAGCAGGACCAGCAGGATCGCCGAGACCAGGACGTCCACGGCGCGAATCGCAAACGCGTTGAGCCTCTCGCGGAGGTCCGACGCCGTCGGGGCGGCGGGCTCGGCGTCGGCCGAGAAGTCGGGCAGGCGAGCGGCCTGCGCGGGGCCACCGGCCATCGGCTGACTTTCGACTCCGGGGGCCGAGTGGATCATGTGCAGTTCGTGTTTGTTATCGGGAGTCATAGCCGGATAGGGAGACTTTCGGCAAGGGACCCCAAGGACTTGAATTCAGAAAAACCACGGAGATTGGGGAAAGTCGTGCGATCCCCAAGGGCGACATGATAGGGACGCTACGCCAGTTCGTCGAAATGTTTGTGAAAAAAACGTTTGGCTGTCTCAATCCGAAAAGGCTCCGTGTCGTAGGCTTTTGTGCCTTGTCGGCCAGCTCGAGACCCTTGTTTCGCCGCCCCGCGGCCACCGCGACCCTGCTGTCGCTGGCCCTGATCGGGGGCGCCGCTCCCGCGCAGGCGGCCGACGCGGGGCGGCCGTCGATCGGCAGCGCCTCGCCGCACGAGCTCGAGCGCAACGCGAGGCTGGTCGTCAAGGGCCGCGGGTTCGTGGCCGGGGCGAGGCACAACGTAATCGTGTTCCGGGGAGGCCCGGGTCGCTCGGATGACGTCCGGGTCCAGGAGACGGTGGCTCGCGGATCGCAGAAGATCGTCTTGCGCGCGCCCTTCGCCAGGTTCAAGGGCGGCGGGGCCGGTGCGGTCAGCGGTCCGCTGCAGGTGATCAACCGCCACGGGCGCAGCAAGCCCACGCGGTTCTCGGTCTTCTTCGACGACGACGGCGACGGCTGGGCCAACGAGAAGGAGCTTCGAGAGGGAACGGACCCGCGAAAGACGGATACGGACGGCGACGGGGTCCCCGACGGCCAGGACGCCGACCCGCTCAACCCGCCGGGTGGCGGTGGCGGTGGCGGTGGGTCGCCCCCTCCGCCTCCCCCCGGCGAAGAACCGGCCTTCGACTGCAACTCCCGCGGCCCGGCTCTGGGCGGCACCGGCCTGACGTCGAGCCTCGAGGGCCTCGCCAACGTGATCAACGAGGGCCGGCCGAAAGTCGGGCATGGCGCCTTCGCCGGGACGGGCTTCAAAACGATCTGCCTGCTGCGCAAGAAGCGCGACGAACCCGACAGCACCTACCACCTGGTCGGCACGAGCAGCTCCCCGCTTGCCGGGGTCATCCAGGACAACGAGCGGGTCGCCAAGGGAACCGACTACCTGTACCGCACCGACGTGGTCACCGACGCGGGTCACGTGCCCGGATCGAACACCCTCGCGGTTCGCGGGGCCGGCAAGGTCCCCAACGTCGGGGGCTGGGCCCAGGTCGAGCAGAACTGCACCCAGTGCGGCAGCAGCAGCGCCCAGTCCGGCTCCCTGCGGAGCACGATCGACAGCGATGGGCTGGCCGGCGCAGGCGAGTACGTCGGCGAGGTCGCCGTCTACCAGACCCCGACCGCGCTCACCTGGCGCGAAGGGGAAGCGACCGTAGTCGAAACGAGGGCCCTCGTCCCGATCAACCCCTCGACCTTCGACACGCATGTCGCCGCCCAGCTCAACCTCTCCGTCGACCATCCCGCCGGGATCCGCGACGAAGAAGAGGGGACGGTCGTGGACCTGCGCGGCTCGGAGGCGCCCTGGATCTCGGTCGAGCTGCGCAGCGACGCCGACGGCGACACGATCGTCGTCGCCAGGGACAGCGCCTCGGCCGGGGCGGATCACGTGATCGCCGCTTCGGGTGACCTGACTACATTGGGCCTGCAGAACGTCTACATGACCATCGAAATGAGCGCCCCGGGTCGCTACGAGGTTCGCTACAAGCCCAACACGGCCGAACCCGACGTCGACCAGGTGCTGGACCTGGATCCCGGCCCCGGCACGGATCGCGCGCTGCCGGGCGGTATGTCCGAAGCATGGCTCTCCCTGGTCAACGAGACGAGCCGGGCGGAGCTGGCGCCCCACGACGTTCGCTTCGACGAAGTCAACGCCGTCTACCAGACCGATTACCGCGACGTCCCGCAGGAGTCCTTCGGCGGCGTCGGCAGCAACGTGCAGCTGCCCGCCGGCTTCGACGCGGTCGAAGTCGCCTCGGGCCTCAACGGCCCGACCGCGGTCGATTTCGCCGCGAACGGCGACATGTACGTGGCGCAGCGTGACGGCAAGGTGGTCAGGCTCGACAGCGAAGCCGCCGAGGGCGCCGGCAACGCCGGCTCTTTCGAAGAGGTGCTCGACATCGAAGACCTCGTCAACAGCGGCCCGAACGACCAGGGCCTGCTCGGCTTCGTGCTCGACCCCGACTTCGAGACGAACGGCTTCTTCTACGTCTATTACACGGTGCAGAAAGAAGACACCTTCGGCGACCGCACCGTCTCCCGGGTCGAGCGCTTCAAGCTCGACCCCGACGGCACCGCGCATCGCGAAGATCCCGAACGCAAGATCCTCGTTGGCGCCGACGCCCCGGCGCCCGGGACCGGGGACACCTGCCCGCCCGGGCCCGGCTCCGACTGCATTCCCTCGGATGCCTACACCCACTCGGCCGGAAGCCTGCAGATCGGCTCCGACGGCATGCTCTGGATCTCGACCCCCGACGGTGCCAGCCCGGAGGGCTCCGGCACTGGTGGCACGGATCCGCTCGCCCTGCGCACGGTCAACCCCGACTCGCTTGCGGGCAAGCTTCTCCGTGTCGACCCGGCGACCGGCGAAGGCGCGCCCGGCAATCCCGAATACGCCAGCCAGGTCGACAAGTCCAGCCCCCGCGCGCGCACCTGGGCGATGGGCTTCCGCAACCCGTTCCGCATCGCCGAGCGGCCCAGCTCGCCGGGCAGCTGGTACCTGTCCGACGTCGGCTGGGGTGCCTGGGAGGAGCTCAACGTGATCACGGGCACCGCCAGCGCCGGGGTCGTGCCCAACTACGGCTGGCCCTGCTACGAGGGGACGCCTGAAAGCCCTTACAAGGTCCTCTACCCGAGCGAGTGCGGCTTCGCCTCCCCGCTGGCGCCGCTGCACGAGTACGACAGCAGCGGAGTCGACCACGCGATCATCGGCGGGGCCTTCTACACCGGCTCGGCCTTCCCCTCGCCCTGGAAGCCGGCGGCTGGTCAGGCCGCCTTCTACTACGGCGACTACCCCAGCGGCGACATCGTCCGCGTGCTCACCGGCGCGGCTGACGAAAAACTCGACGTGAGCACCTTCGCCGGCGGCTTCACCAGCCCGGTGATGGTCGCCGAGGGGCCGGTCGACCGTTCCGTCCCTGGTGGAGATCAGACTCTCTACCTCGTGGATCTCGGACCACTAGACGAGGCGGGCGGCAAGGTGTGGCGATTCACCCACGAAGGTCCTTGACCGAGCCCGACAGCCTGAGACGGGCCATCCCCTTCCTGCCGGCGGGGGT
>DASUIY010000285.1:0-8936 GCA_036279555.1 Solirubrobacterales bacterium
GCGCCGATGCATCGATCATCGCGTCGAAGGTGGATGGGACCCTGATGACCGTCGACATGGCCTCGGTCGACCGCAAACTGCTCGTCGCGGCCGTGGCCCAGCTCCGCAACGCCGAAGCGAACATCGTCGGAGCGGTGATGAATCACGCCGACGAGCTGCTCAGCGACCGCTCCTATCAGGGCTATTACGGAGCCGTTGCCGACCGGATCACGACCGCGGCCCCGGTGGCGAAGAGGCAGGAGAACCCTTCGTCCGGCTCGGTTCAAAACGCAAGCGCAGGCACGTCGGCTCCCGAGACGCGAAACGGGCATGCGACGAACGGCATGCGGCGCGACTCCGTGTCTCTCTGACCAGCGGGAAAGCGGGTCAGTGAGCCTCGTCTGAGGCGTGGGCCGGTGGCCGCGACTCCTCGGCCAGGGAGGTGATCTCGAGTGGGCCGTGAGCGGCGGCCTCGAGGACCTCGGTGGCCTCTTCGGCGGAGCGGGCGTAGAGCTCGACCAGCATGTGGACGACGATCTGCTCCTCGTCGTGCTTGTGGAAGCGGACGTGGGTGAAGAACTCGCGCACACCGGCGTCGCCGAAGGCACCGTAGGTGAGGAACTCGATCGCTTCGGGGCCCGAGCAGGTCTCGACCCGGTCCTGGTCGACGCGGACCGTGCAGGAGGCGACCCAGGGGGTGCCGGCGACCATCCGCTCCCAGCGGTCCTCCACCGGCACCACGTGGTTGTCCTGGAAGGCGAGGTGGGGCTGGTCGTGCATGCAGTCGACGCACTGCACGAGGGCCTCTTGCACCTCGTCGACTCCCTCGGCGAGGATGCCCGTGCCGGGCTCGACACGGCGGATCGCGTCGTAGTGGATCTGGATCTCGAGGTTGCTCGACCAACAGCGATAGCAGCGCAGCCAGGCCGAGCTCTCCCCGTGCAGCTCGCTCATCCACCTATTGTCGCGGGTCGAGCCGATCGACGATCAGCCGTGCCAGCGCCAGCGAGGAGGTCGCCGCGGGCGAGGGCGCGTTGCGCACGTGGATTGCGTGCGCCGTGCGATGCACGACGAAGTCGTCGACGAGGGCGCCGTCGCGGCCGAGGGCCTGGGCGCGGATGCCGGCCGGGCCGGCGTCCACGCGGACGCCGCGCAGCGCCGGCACCAAGCGCGCGGCCTCGGCGACGAAGGCCCGCCGGCTGGTCGCGTGACGCAGCTCGCGCAGCGCGGCGCGGCGGTGGCGGGCGGCCATGCGCCAGGTGCCGGGCCAGGCGAGGGTTTGGCCGAGGTCGCGCGGACGCAGGGTGGCCAGTCGGTAGGCGTCGCGGGCGGGGGAGAGCAGCGCGCTCGGGCCTATCAGGACGCTGCCGTCGAGGCTGCGTGTAAGGTGGGCGCCGAGGAAGGGCAGCTCCGGGTCGGGGACCGGGTAGACGTTGGCGCGGATCAGCTCCGCCTCGGCGGGGCGCAGCCGCAGGTAGGCGCCGCGGAAGGGGACGATGCGTGGGTCACGCGGGGCGCCGCAGGCGACCGCGAGGCGGTCCGACCAGAGCCCGGCGCAGAAGACCGCGGCCGAGGTCGCCGTGGTGCCGTGCGTGTGCCGGATCGCGATGCCCCCCGACCGCTGCGCGACGCTGGTCACCCGCGTGCCGAAGTGAACCGTGCCTCCGCCGGCGCGAAGGTCTGCGGCGTATGACTCGGCCACGGCGACGAAGTCGACCACGCCGGTTTGCGGGGAGTGCAGCGCGGCGACGCCGCGTGCGGCCGGCTCGACCGCGGCGATCTCCTCTCCGGAGAGCCGGCGCAGGCCGGGAACGCCGTTCGCCCGCCCGCGTCGCTCCAGCTCGTCGAGGCGCTCGAGCTCGCTCTCGTTGACGGCGACGACGAGCTTGCCCGAGCGCTCGAATGGGATCCCGCGCTCCTCGCAGTACGCGTAGAGCTCCCGGGCTCCCTCGACGCAGAGCCGCGCCTTCAGCGAGCCGGGCTCGTAGTAGATCCCGGCGTGCACGACGCCGCTCGAGCGCCCGGTCTGGTGGCGGCCGATCCGGTCCTCGCCCTCGAGCACGCAGAGCCGTGCCCCGGGTCGCCTGGCCAGCAGCTCCCGTGCCACGGCCAGGCCGAGGATGCCGCCGCCGACGACGACGAGGTCGCACTCCCGCGGAGGCTGTCGGTCGGCGGTCCCCACGCCGGTGCGGTCGCGGCTCAAGCAGCGGCGCGAGCGCCGGCGCGACGGGCGATGAGGTCGACGATCTCGCCCATGATCTTGTTGATGTCGAAGTCCTTCGGCGTGTAGACGCCGTCGACCCCGGCCTCGCGCAGGCGCTCGGCGTCCGCCACCGGGATGATCCCGCCCACGACCACGGGCACCTCGACCCCGCTCGCGCCCAGTATGCGCACCACCTCAGGGATCAGCTCGAGGTGGGAGCCGGAGAGGATCGAGAGGCCGACGACGTCGACGTCCTCCTGCAGGGCGGACTCGGCGATCTCCTCGGGGGTGAGCCTGATCCCCTGGTAGATCACCTCCATGCCTGCGTCGCGGGCGCGCAGGGCGATCTGCTCGGACCCGTTGGAGTGCCCGTCGAGGCCGGGCTTGCCGACCAGGATCTTGATCCGGTGCCCGATCTGCTCGGAGACCTCGTCGACGCGGCGGCGAACCTGCTCCAGCTGCTCGCGGTCTGCCGCCGGGGCGGCGCCGCTGACGCCGGTCGGGCCCCGGTAGGCGCCAAACGCCTCGCGCAGCACCTCGGCCCACTCGCCGGTCGTCGCGCCCGCCTTGGCGGCGGCGATCGTCGCCGGCATGATGTTCTGGCCGTCGTCGGCGGCGATCCGGCCGAGCTCTGCCAGCGCGGCCTGCACGGCCCCCTCGTCGCGCTCGCGCTTCCATGCCTCCAGCGCCTCGACCCGCTCGCGCTCGACCTCGGGGTCGGGGGTCAGGATGCCGCCGTCGGCACCCGCCGTCAGCGGCGAGTCCTCGCTCTCGGTGAAGCTGTTCTGGCCGACGACCTTCTGCTCGCCGGCCTCGATCCGGGCGACGCGCTCGCGGTGGGACTCGACCAGGCGGGCCTTCATGTAGGGGACCGCGGCGACGGCGCCGCCGTGCTCCTCGACGACGGCCATCTCCGCACGAGCGCCCTCGGTCAGCTCCTCGACCAGCCCGTCCATCACCACCGAGCCCTCGAACACGTCGGGGTACTCGAGCAGGTCGGTCTCGTTGGCCAGCACCTGCTGGATGCGCAGGCTCCACTGCTGGTCCCAGGGGCGGGGGAGGCCCATCGCCTCGTTCCAGGCAGGCAGCTGGAGCGCGCGGGCGCGGGCGTCGCGGCTCAGCGTCACCGCGAGCGCCTCCAGCACGATCCGCTGGACGTTGTTCTCCGGCTGTGCCTCGGTCAGGCCGAGGCTGTTGACCTGGACGCCGTAGCGGAAGCGCAGCATCTTCTCGTCGCTGACCCCGTAGCGCTCGCGGCCGATCTCGTTCCAGAGCCGGCCCATCGCGCGCAGCTTGGCGATCTCCTCGATCAGCCTGATGCCTGCGTTGACGAAGAAGGAGATGCGCCCGAAGACCTTGGGGAAGTCGGCCTCGGCGACCTGGCCGCGCGCCTTCACCTCGTCGAGCACGGCGATCCCGGTGGAGAGGGCGTAGGCGATCTCCTGCACCGGCGTCGCCCCGGCCTCCTGCAGGTGGTAGCTGCAGATGTTGGTCGGGTTCCAGCTCGGCACGTCGTTGACCGTGAAGGCGACCATGTCGGCGATCAGCCGCATCGAGGGCTCGGGCGGGAAGGCGTAGGTGCCGCGCGAGAGGTACTCCTTGATGATGTCGTTCTGGGTCGTCCCCTTCAGCTTGGAGCGATCGACGCCGTTCTCCTCGGCGACCGTGACGTAGAGGCCTAGCAGCCAGGCGGCGGTCGCGTTGATCGTCATCGAGGTGTTCATCTCGTCGAGCGGGATGCCGTCGAAGAGCTGGTGCATGTCGCCCTTGTGGGCGACCGAGACGCCGACCTTGCCGACCTCGCCGCGGGCGAGGACGTGATCGGGGTCATAGCCGGTTTGGGTGGGCAAGTCGAAGGCGACCGAGAGGCCGGTCTGGCCCTTGGCCAGGTTGCGCCGGTAGAGCTCGTTGGAGCGCCGGGCGTCGGAGTGCCCGGCGTAGGTGCGCATCACCCAGGGGCGGTCGCGCTCGGGAAGCCGGTGCTCGCTCATGTCCCAATCTTATTTGGGTCGCCTCGAAATACGCCGTTCACCGGCCCTCGGGCCGCATCTTTCCCCCTCGCCTGTGTTTAGGCTGCGAGATCGTGAAGGCACTACGCACAGGTGCGCTCGTCGCTCTGCTGGCCACCCTGCTGGCCCTGGTCCCGACGGCCGGGGCGGCCCTTGTCGGCGTCTATCGCAACGGCATGGAGAGCGAGGGGCAGCTTTCGCAGATCGCCAAGCTCTCCGGGGATCGCTGCGGCCGCGGTGGCTCCGAGCATGCATTCGGGATCGTCATCGGCAAGCAGACCAGGGAGTGCTCCTACCGCACGCCGGTGGTCGGGCGCGACCTGGAGATCGCCGCAACCGAGCGGCTGCTCGGCAAGACCCCGAAGTCCGTGCAGAAGGCCGCCTACCTCGGCCTCGACCTGCGAGCGGGCGGCGGCGCCCGCTACCAGCTGGCCGCCTACCCCTTCCAGCGCAAGGCCCAGCTGCGCAAGATCCTCCCCGACGGCAGCATCGAGTACCTGCAGATCGCCAAGGACGTGCCGGGGATCGAAGGGGTCGATCGCGAGAACGACCTGCGGCTTCGCGCCTTCAACATCACAGAGGGCGAAGAAAAGGGGAACTGCCACATCCTCGCCTACGTCGGCGGCGAACTGGTTGCCGACGTCACGGACGAAGGATCGGGAGACCTGATCGGCCGTGCCTCGGGGTTCTCGGTCGGCTCGGCGAAGGTTGCCAAGGGAGCGCAGGCGACGGTCGACAACGTCGTAGTTCGAGTGCCCAGCCCGTTTTAGCGAGGGTTTGTTGTAGAGGACGCCGGCGCCCCTTTCCAAAACGCGCGGCGGGAGCCTCGCTGGAGTGTTTTGGAAAGGGGCGCCGGCGTCCCCTCGACCGGCCGCGAGCTTCGGAGAGGTCAAGCCCGAAGCGTCAGCGGCTCCCCGGGAGCTTCAGGTGCCTGGACGCTGCTCGGGCGCCACAAGCCTTTAAAAAAGCTTGTGGACCCTGGGGCGGATTTCGCAGTCTGGGGCGTCATTGGGGGACGTTCGGGTGTGGGGTCGGCTTGTGGTGGCGGGGCCATCGGGGGTCCCTCCCCAAAACACTCCAGCGAGGCTCCTGCCGAGCGTTTTGGGGAGGGACCCCCGATGGCCCTCCCCTTCCGGCTCCCTACTCGCCCTTCTCCATCACCTGGTCCGCCAGCCGGTAGACGTGTTCCACGGTGCCCCGTCGGGGCCGTGTCTCGGCCAGCTCGATGCAGCCGAGGCTGCGCAGGACGCGGACGTGATAGGCGACGTGGCGAACGTCGAGGTCGAGCTTCTCGGCGATCTGTTTCGGGCTGTCGACTCCTTCGCCGATCAGGGCCAGGGCTTCTGCGCGCAGCGAGTTGGACAGGGCCTTGGCGAGTTGGGGGTCGATCGAGACTGGGCGCGGGGCCATTGTCCGAGCCTCCGGATTAGATTGCATTGGTCGCAAAGAGTCTAAGCCATAACTAACTTGAGTAGTTAAGTCCACTTTAAGACGAACGATGGAGGCCGCTGCGCTCGTTCCCTTCCCCGGTGTGACGACTTTCCGCATAATGGCGAGCGTGTCGACTACGACGGTGGAGAGGCCCCGCACCGACGGGCCGGGCTCGGACCTGGGCGGCGACTGGCGCGTGATCGTCCGCAACGACAGCCACAACACTTTCGACCACGTGGCCCAGTCCCTGGCGCGCGTGCTGCCGGGGGTATCGCTGGAGAAGGGCCACCAGCTGGCTGAGAGCATCCACGACAACGGCCTGGCGATCGTCTGGTCGGGGCCGCGCGAGCCGGCCGAGCACTACTGGCAGCAGCTCAAGAGCGCCGGCCTGACGATGGCGCCCTTGGAGCGAGCCTGAGCCCGGCGGTCCCTACTCGGCGACGAGCAGTTCGTGCCAGGTGGGAAGTAGCGGCAGGTCGTAGAGGTCGATGACGGCGGCCCTGGCCGTCGCGATCTCCTCGGAGAACCAGTAGCGCTCGAAGTCGGCGCGGCTCTCCCAGACCGATGACTGGCGGATCGCCAGCGGGTCGTCGGTCGAGCGGGTCAGCGACCAGCTCTTGGCCCCGTAGGCCGGCATCTTCGCCGCCGCCGGCTCCCAGAGATCGAGAAAGCGGTCGGCCCGGAAGGGGGCGACGTGCCAGTCCAGCACGCAAACCTCGCTCATCAGGCTCCCACCTCCGCCCGGATCGCGCCGGGGCCGTCCTCGTTTTGGCCCTCGTCCTCGGACTCGGCCCCGACCAGGATCGAGATCTTGCCGAGGTGCTTGTTTTCGTGCAGGAGCTGGTGCGCCTCGGCGACGCCGTCGAAGCCCATCGTCTGCCATATCACCGGGCGGACCTTGCCCTCGGCCATCAGCTGGTTGGCCTTCATGCACTCGTAGGCGTTGGCGAAGTGCGAGCCGATGATCTGCTTCTGGCGCATCCACAGGTAGCGCACGTCGAAGTCGAGCTGGAAGCCCGAGGTGGCCCCGCAGATGACGACCTTGCCGAACGGCTTGACGACGAAGACCGAGGTCGGGAAGGTCGCCTGGCCGACGTGCTCGAAGACGATGTCGGGGGCGTCGCCGAGGATCTCCTTGACCCGCTTGGCGAAACCGCGCGAGGCCTTGAAGCGCTCCTTGTCGGCGGCGGGGTCGGCGAGGTTCTCCTTGGTCCGCATCATCTCGCCGAACTCGGCTCGGTTGATGTAGTCGACCGCGCCGAGCTGCTTGATCAGCTCGCCCTTCTCATCGGAGGAGACGACGCCGACCGCGTTGGCGCCGGCCGCCTTGCAGAGCTGCACGGCGAAGACGCCGAGGCCGCCTGCGGCGCCCCAGATCAAGACGTTGTGGCCGGGCTGCAGCTTGCACTGGTCGATCAGCATCCGGTAGGCGGTGAAGTAGGTCAGCCCGTAGGAGGAGGAGTCGGCCCAGGAGAGGTTCTGAGGACGGGGCAGGAGCTGCTGCGCCTGCACCTTGGTGAACTGGGCGAAGGAGCCCCAGGTCGTCTCGTAGCCCCAGATCTTCTGGCTCGGCGCGGCGAGCGGATCGAGCCCGTGCACCTCTACATCCTCGTAGGAGGCCTGGTTGCAGTGGACGACGACCTCGTCGCCGACCTTCCAGCGGGTGACGCCCTCGCCGACCTTCCAGACGATCCCCGAGGCGTCGGAGCCGCCGATGTGGTGGCCGTACTCGGGGTGGTCGCCGTAGGGGAAGACCGAGACCGGCTCGCCCAGCGCCGCCCAGACGTTGTTGAAGTTGACCCCGGCCGCCATCACTCGGACGATCACCTCGAAGGCGCCTGGCTCGGGAACCTCGATCTGCTCGAGCTGGAAAGCGTCGTTGGGCTCGCCCTGGCGCTCCTCGCGGATCACCCAGGCCGCCATCGTCTCGGGCAGGGTTCCGGGCTCGACGTCCAACTTCGCGACTGCGCTCGTGTCAACGGCCAACTGTGGTCCTCCGCGGGTCTTCGGGAACGGGTGCCGAATCCTAATCGAGCACGGGGGCCTCGGTCTCCGTGGCCTGCTCGAGCTCTTTCAGCTCCTCGGCAAGGACGGGGCGCACCGCCCGGTCGACCCGCTTTGGCTCCTCGAGCTCCTTGCCGGAGGCGGCGCCCATTTCCTCGATGCGGCGAAGCTGCGGCATGATCCGGCTCTCCAGCGAGCCGACCGCGTCGTCGAACGACTTGGTCGCGGAGTTGAGCTGCCGCCCGGCCTTGGCGAAGTGTTCGAGGAAGGAGCCGGTACGACTGTGCAGCTCGCGGGCCGCCGCCGCGATCTCCTGTGCCTGCTCGGCGATCTGCTCCTGACGCCAGCCAAGCTCGACCGTGCGCAGCAGCCCGACCAGGGTGGTCGGCGTCGCGATCAGGATCTTCTGCTCGAGCGCGTAGTCATAGAGCGACGGCTCAGCCTCGAAAGCGGCGTGCAGGGCGGCCTCCGACGGCATGAAGCAGACGACGAAGTCGGGCGTCTCACCGCTCTCGAACTGGTCCTGGTAGCGCTTCGAGGAGAGCTTGGTGATGTGGTCGCGGACTTGGCGGGCGTGGCGGATCAGCTCGCCTTTGCGGATCGCGTCGTCCTCGGCCTCGAGCACCTCCAGGTAGGCGTCGAGCGGCACCTTGGAGTCGATCACGACGAGGCGCTCGCCGGGCAGCATCACCACCGCGTCGGGGCGCAGCACCGTCTCGCCGTCGCTCATCGTCGGCTGCAGCTTGAAGTCGACGTGCTCGGTCATGCCGGCGATCTCGACGCAGCGCTTGAGCTGTACCTCGCCCCACTTGCCACGGGTTTGCGGCTGGCGCAGCGCTTTAACCAGGGTGCTCGTCTGGGTGCCGAGGTCGCCGAGCCCCGCCTTCATCTCGTCGAGCAGGGTACGCACCGCCTCGTCCGCTTTGCCGCGGTCCCGGCTTAGTGTCGAGACCTCCTTCTCGATTCGCTCCAGGTTCTTGCCGATCGGCTCGGTCAGGCGGCGGAACTCAGCTTCGCGCTTCTGCAGCGCCGCCTCTGCCGCCTGGGAGTCGATCTTGCGCGACTCCTCGTTGACGCGCAGCAGGTCGGCGACGGCCTGCGCTGTCGCCTCCTGGATCGCCGGTCCGTGGTCGACGGGCGCCTGCTCGGACGGTTTGCGCGTCGCCAGGTAGGCGACGAGCGCGACGAGCGCGAGCACGGCTACTGCCAGGACGATGGTCACGCGAGCGATGGTGACGACCGGCCCAGACGTACCGGCGCCGCCCGAATGCCGCTATTTACGGCAGCAGCAGGTCGTTCTGCGACGACGT
>DASUIY010000286.1:0-2719 GCA_036279555.1 Solirubrobacterales bacterium
CGGGCAGCGTTTCTGGAGGGGGAAGCCGGCCTCCTGAAGGAGGTCAAGTCGTTCGAGTCGAGCGTAACGCCCCTCATGATTGAAGTCGTGGGCGACACAGCGGCGCTTCAGCTCACGTACAGGAACACGTAAGCGTTCGACGGACGACGGCCCCTGGTGTGGCGGGGGTATGACCGATGCTGTGGCCCGAAACGAGGAGGGGCCATGGCAGAGCGGACGGTCGGGGCTGGGGAACGCGAGAGACGCAAGCGGCTGGTAGCGAGGTGGCGGCGCAGCGGCCAGTCGGCCGCGGAGTTCGCCGCAAGGCGAGGCATCTCGCAGTGGGCGCTGTACTCCTGGGCGAGGCAGCTGGGAGCTAGTCCGGACCGCCGCCGGCAGCCGCGGCGGCCGATTCGGAGTTCGACGGCGGCAGGAACTCCGGCCTTCATCCCGGTGCGTCTCGTGGGAGACGGGCACGCCGATCCGCCGGCACGGGCCGAGGGCGTCGTCGAGATCCAGCTGCGCGGCGGTGACGTGGTCCGGGTCGTCGGTGAGGTCAGTGCGGAACGGCTGCGGGTGGTGGTGACGGCGGTTCGCCAGGCGTGCTGACGCTGCCGCCGTCGGTGCGGGTGTTCGTGGCGGCGGGGGCGACGGACATGCGGCTCGGCATGGACGGACTCTCCGCGCTCGCGCGTTCCCGTCTCGGCTTGGACCCACTCTCGGGCCACCTCATCCTCTTCCGGAACCGGCGAGGAGATCGTCTCAAGATCCTGGTGTGGGATCGCTCGGGGTTCTGGGTGCTGTACAAGCGGCTCGAGAAGGGGACGTTCTCGTGGCCGCGCTCCTCCGTCGAGGGTCGCCTGGAGCTGCGGACGAGCGAGCTTCTGCTCCTGCTCTCGGGCGGCGACATCACACGACCCAGGCGGACGAACTGGTACGACCGACTGAGCGAAAATGTTGAAGAGGGACTTGCCAGAACGCCCTCCGGTGCCGAGATTGTTGGTGAGTGATGACGAGCGCGGCACAGCAGTTACCACGGACGCTCGAGGCCGCACACGCCGTCATCGCCACCCTCTCCGAGAAGCTCTCGCAGACCGTGCGCGAGAACGAGCTGCTGAGGCAGAAGATCGACAAGCTGTGCCGGAGGCTCTTCGGCAAGAGCTCCGAGAAGGTGAGCCCTGAACAGCTCGCCCTCGCCTTTGCCCAGCTACCGCAGGACGCAGCCGAGACGGACTCGCCGGCGCCCGAGAGCGTGGGGGCGGCCGAGGAAACAGCCGGCGAGACCCCACGGTCTCGTCCGAGTCCGACGGGCCGCAAGGCGTTCCCCAAGCACCTGCCGCGCCAGCGCGTGCTCGTCATGCCGGCCGACGAGGAGCTCACGTGCGGCTGCGGGCAGCGCAAGACGCAGATCGCCGAGAAGGTGACGGAGCGGCTCGAGTATGTCCCGGCGAGCGCCGTGGTCGTCGAGACGGTGCGGCCGGTGTTCGTTTGCGAGAAGTGCCACGACGGGGTCACCGTGGCCCCGGCCCCCACGCAGGCGGTGGACGGGAGCGCGGCCGGATCGGGCCTGCTCGCTCACATCATCGTTTCGAAGTACGTGGATCACCTGCCGCTCAACCGCCTCGAGCGCATCTTCGCCCGGCAGGGAGTGGAGCTGTCGAGGAGCACGATGTGTGGGCAGCTGGCACTGGCCGAAGAGGCGCTCGTCCCGCTCGGCGAAGAGATCGCGAGACGTATTCGCGCGGGACCCTACCTGCAGTTCGACGACACGTCGGTCCTCGTGCAGGCCGAAGAGGAGAAGGCGCGCTTCTACGGGAAGATGTGGACGTACCATTCTCCGCTCGAACGGCTCGTCGCCTTCGACGCCACCGAGACGCGCGAGCACGAGGGGCCGCTGCACTTCCTCCGGGGCTTCGAGGGCTACCTGCAGGGTGATGCGTACTCGGGAAACCTCACCTTGCGCAAGAAGAGCCCGGTCTTCATGGTGGGCTGCATGGCGCACCTGCGCCGCTACTTCGTGGTCGCCCTCGAGAAGGACCCTCGAGCCGCGCACTTCATCGCGGTGATCAAGAAGCTCTACGAGATCGAGGAGGAGGCGCGAGGGCTTGGCCACGACGAGCGGCGGACGCGGCGCCAGGAGCACGCGACGCCGCTGCTTCGAGAGCTGATGCGCCTGGCGCGGGTCATGGGACCGACCGTGCTGCCGAAGTCGCCGCTCGGCGAGGCGCTCACCTACCTACACAACCAGATGCGCTACGTGGCCCAGTACATCCGGGACGGCCGCCTCGAAATCGACAACAACGGAGCCGAACGCCAACTGCGTGGAGTTGCGGTGGGTCGCAAGAACTGGCTGTTTGCAGGGAGCATGAAGGGCCTGCACCGGGCGGCTCTGCTCTACTCGCTCGTCCAGAGCGCCAAGCTGGCCGGTGTCGAGCCCTGGGCCTACCTCAGGGACGTCCTCGACCGGCTACCGAGCCACCCGCACAGCCGAATCGGCGAGCTGCTACCGAAGCAGTGGGCGGCCGCCCGCGCCGCGGCCCAGCCCGCCGCCGCCGCAGCACCGGCCTGAGCCCCCCTATCCCTCGGCGGCGTCAGCCCGCCCGTTCGACGTCGTCCGTCGAACGCTTACGGCCCGCCTGCGGCCTCCGCGGGAGCCAGCCGCGCTCCGCACCCGCCCGCGGCGCCTCCCCTCGACAAGATGTACGAGGTCTCGCCCGGGGAGGTCGATCAGCCGTTCGCT
>DASUIY010000287.1:0-2039 GCA_036279555.1 Solirubrobacterales bacterium
TTCGCGTCGCGGCGGGGCGACGAAGGCACCCGATCCTTTGACCCGGATGATGGCGCCGTCGCCGACGAGGAGCTCCAGCGCCGGCCTGATCACTGCGCGGGAGACGTCGAACTCTTCTTCGATCTCGCGTTCGGAGGCAAAGCGGGCCCCGGCCTTCCAGTCTCCGACCTCCAGCATCGCCTTCAGGGTCGCCGCAAGCTGGAAGTAGAGCGGTACGTCGCTGCTGCGATCGAGCCTGGCACAGCCCGATAGGGGAATGTCGGACGATTGCTTGGGTCGGCCCCGAACAGGCTCGGTGGGCTTGACCATTCGGTGCGAGGATACCTTTAGATGCCGCCTACACGGGCCCCAGACACGCTTCTTCGAGGGCCTGGAGCAACCTCGCTAGTCCCCAATTGGCTAGTCCCCATATGTAGGGACGAAGTCTGGTGTGAGTTCGGTTAGGAGTTTCGGCTCACCGTTCGCGAACACGTAGATCGGCCAGCTGCCGTTTGTGAAGTGGCTGTCCTCGGTGTAGCCGATCTTGCCGATGACGGTCTTGTGAGGCCGTGCCTCTAGGGCGTCGGCGAGGACGTTTCCGTCGACGCTGCCCGTCTCTTCGATCGCCTTGATTATCAGCTGACCGGCGGCGTAGGCCGAGAGGAGGACGCTGGAGACGTCGGTGTCGACCCCGGCGCGTTCGAGCTTCTCGAACAGCTTCGCCGCCGCCGGGTCGGGAGGATCGTAGGCAGAGCCGTTCAGGGCGACGTAGATGTCCTCGGTGTTGGAGATGCCCTTGAGCCAGTAGGTGCCGTCGAAGGTGCCCGCCGCCATGATCGGGAGGTCGATGCCGGCCGCGCGGATCTGCTTGACCGCGGCGGCACCGCCAGGTGGGTAGGAGCACATCATCACGGCATCGGCGTCGGATTTCTTCAGCTGGCTGACCTGGCTGGCGATCGATGTGTCTTCGTTCTTGAAGTCGACTGAGCCCGCAATGGTGCCCCCGAGACGCTCCCAGGCCTGCTGAAAGCCGGAGCAGTCGGCCTTGCCGTAGATGATCGCCGTGTCGCGGAAGAGAAAGGGCCGCTTGATTCCCCTCGCGCGCAGGAAGCTGGCGTTGGCGCTCGCCTCGCTGAGGATGGTGGGATAAGCGCTGAAGGAGAGCCGGCCGGTGGTGGGTGGGCCGAAGCCGGGTTCGTTGGCGGAGAGGCTGAAGTTGAGCTGGTCGTTTTCTTCGGCCACGGGCGCCGCCGCTGCCGCGGTGAACGCCTCGCCGCTGAGGAGCAGCACATCGGCTCCCTTTTCGACCGCTCGCTGCGCGGCGATCGGGGCCTGCTGGGGATCGGAGCGGTTGTCGGTTTGGATGACCCTGAGCTTGCTGCCGTCGATGCCGCCCTTGGCGTTGACTTCGTCGGCGAGTTGTTCGACGGCGACGATGCTGGCGTCATATGGCTCGAGGTAGCCACTCTTCGCGATCGCGGCGCCGATCGTGATCGTCTTCGGCAGCCCGGTGGAGGCGGAGGACTCGGCGGAATCGCCGTCGCTGCCGCAACCGGCCAGGGAAATGGCCAGCACGAGGGGTAGGGAGAACCAACGACTGCGACGAAGTACTTCGAGCACCGCTAACCACACTACTATCGCTGCGCAATATCGGCACGCACGGGGTCTTCGCGACTGCGATCAGGTATCTGCGGCCTGAGGTCGGCGGACCTGCCGGCGGCCTTCGCCGTAGCTGCGGGTCTCGTAGGCGATCATCGCCCAGATCAGGGCGTTGGCGATGGCGAGGGCGGCGAGGGCGGGCATCTCGGTCGCCACCGGGACCAGGAGCAGGAGCACGAGGGCAAGCAGCAGCCGCTGGCGGTTGACCGTGTGGATGTGGCGGTAGCGGAAGGCGACGTGGCCGAGCAGGTAGGCGGCCAGCCCGCCGAGCAGGGCGAAGGCGAGCACCGCGTCGAGGTGGCCACCGAAGTGGCCGATCGTCTTCTTCAGGCCGAGGGCGACGAGCACGATGCCGGCAATCATCAGCAGGTGCAGGTAGGAGTAGGAGTCGCGCGCCATCT
>DASUIY010000288.1:0-3473 GCA_036279555.1 Solirubrobacterales bacterium
GAGCAGCGGCGGCTGCGCCCGGTCGTCAGATGGAAGCCGGCGAGGCTGTCATCGAGCTCGCGCCCCAGCCCGGCGGCGGCGCGGGCGAGCCGCTCGTCGTCCTCGGCGGGGACGATCGCCGCGATCTCAGCCGCGACCTCGCCGTCCGCGGTCGTCGCCAGCGAGCCCGGCGCCAGCGAGCGCAGCGCCCGCATCGCCAGAGTGAGGACCCGCTCCCGCCACTCGCCCGTCTGCGCCGCGCGCGGCGAGGCGCGGAGCACGATGACGCCGGCGCCGCGGTCGAGGTCGGCCCCAAGCTCGGCGGCGCGGGCGACGATGTCGCCGCGGTCGGTCACCCCGCGGGCGAGCACGGCGGCGACGAAGGCGCTCGCCACCTCCTCGCTCTCCCACTCCGGCGAGCGCGAGCGCTCCAGCTCCAGCGCCAGCAGGGTCGTCACCATGCGCGCGATCGCCGGCTCGGGAGGGGCGGCGGCGCGGTAGCGCAGCTCTCCCACGACGCTGTCGGCGACCCGCAGCTCCACTCTCGTCACGCCTTCACCTCCGGCGAGCAGCTTCCGCTCCTGGTCGGGCGAGGCCCCCGCGACCGCCAGGACCGCACTGGAGCGGTCGATCAGGGCGACGCTGGCATCGAGCACCCGCGACGCCGCCCGCGCCACGGCGGGCAGGCCGGCGCCGGACTCGACCGCGTCCGAGAGCGCGTCGAGATTCCCAGGTTCCCGCTTGCTTGCAGGCTTTTCCTGCCCTTTGGAGGCCGCTGGCATCGGCCCATTATCCCCAGCCGGCCTTCCGAGGACTAGGTGCCGTTGACGAGATTGAGGAAGTTGTCGTAGTAGTAGACGACGGCGAGGCCGAGGACGATGCCGATCAGGACCAGAGCCGCGAGCACGAAGAGGGAAAGCACGCCGGCGGCGGTCTTCTCCCACAGCCGCCCGTATGCCCCGACCGCCGGAACCAGGATCAGGCCGACGAAGGCCGCGAGCGCGACGAACCCCGCCACGCCGAACAGCACGTACTCATGTTCGATCTTCTCCAGCGCCAGCGGCAGCACGCCGCCCATTCTGACGAACCGTCGTGATGGTCAGCGCCACCGCGGCGCAGAGCGAGAATGCGGCGGCCCCCAGGGCCCAGCCGGCGTTGACGTCGCTGAGGTAGTGGACGCCGAGGTAGACGCGGGAGAGGCCGACCAGGGCGGTCAGCGCGATCCCCGTCCCGACGACCGCCGCGCCGCGCGCCATGCCCGGCCTCAGCCGCATCACGATCGTCACCGTCAGCCAGACGTAGAAGGTCGAGTAGGCGGCGTGGGCGCTGGGGAAAGAGGAGCCCGAGACGCCGACCAGGCCCCCCTCGGGCCGCGGCCGGTCTACCGTCGCCTTCAGCTCGTGCACGCCGGCGTAGATCAGGGCCATGCCGACGACCAGGACGCCGAGCTCGGCCCAGCGGCGGCGCGCGGCGAGGAGCACGGCGCAGGCGAGGGCCAGCGTGCCGACGACGGCGAAGGAGCCGAGGTCGGTGACGACCTTGGCGAGGTCGGTCAGCCAACCGGCGCCGAGGCTTTCCACCACGTCGATCGCGGTGGTGTCGCCGGGGGTGGGCCCGGGGTCGGCGCCGACGATCACGGTGTAGGCGACGAGGACGAAGCCGGAAACGGCGAGGATCGCCATCAGCGAGGTGAACTCGAGCCCGAAGGTGCCGCCCGGCGTCACCCGCTCCCAGAGGAACTGGAGCTGCGGGCGGAAGCGGCGGGAGAGGTCGACGGCCCAGCGGGTCGCCGCGTGGCGCTCCATCCAGGCGACGACGTCCCGCCTGTTCTGCTCGACCCGGAGACGGCGGACGGCGAACACGATCCCGGCCACGACGACGATCGTGCTCGCCAGCAGGAAGGCCCCCCGGCCGGCGTAGTGCGCAGCGCTCTCGATGCTGCGCGAGAAGAAGTACCCGACCAGGATGTGGACGCTGGCCCAGAGCCCGGTGCCGAGGATGCTGTAGGGGACGAAGGCGCGGTAGTGCATCTGGGAGCTGCCGGCGATGAACGGCGCCAGCGCCCGCACGAGGCTTATCCAGCGGCCGATGAAGATCGTCTTGCCGCCGTGGCGGGAGAAGTAGTCCTCGACCCGCTCGAAGCGCTCCTGGCTGATCCCGACGCGCGGCCCGTGCCGAAGCACGAACTCCCGGCCCAGGCGGCGCCCGATGAAGAAGCTGGTGGTGTCTCCCGCCCAGGCGGCGAACCAGGCGATCGCGATCAGCAGGTAGACGTCGATCGCGCCCTGGCCGGCAACGGCCCCGCCGAGGAGCATCGTCGTCTCGCCCGGAACCACCAGGCCGACGAAGGCGCCGGTCTCGGCGAAGGCGAAGACGCCCACCAGGAGGTAGGTCCAGGCACCCAGCGCCTCGGAGATGTCTTCGAGCAGCTCCTGCAGGTCGATGTCCCCGAGCTCCCGGCCGACGAGGAAGTAGCCGGTGACGATCGCCGCGACGAGCAGCGCCCGCAGCAGGCGTTTACGCCTGCTGCCCCCCTCCCCCGGCATCTTCATGGCGCCATCCTCGCGCATCCCGCTTCGCAGACGATCGCGTCGGCCCGGCCCAGCTCCGCCGCCGCGGCGCGCGCCGCGGCGAGGCTCTCGAAGAGGCCGAACGCGGTCGGGCCCGAGCCGGTGAGCAGCGCGTGGGGGGCGCCCGCGGCGCGCAGGGCGTCGATGGCGTCGCCGATCGCGGGGCGCAGCGAGCGGGCGGCGGGCTCGAGGTCGTTGACGAGCAGCTCGCGGTAGGAGAGCGGCGAGGCGCCGGCGCCGGCCGCCTCGCGCAGCCGGTCCGCCAGCGCGTCGAGCTCGTCTGCGTCGCGGCCGAGGCCCAGCCGGCCGGCCTCGGCGAACACCCCGGCGGTGCCGAGGCCGCCGCCGTCGGGAAGCAGGACGACGGCGTGCGGGGCGGGATCGGGGAGGCGCTCGACCCTCTCCCCGGCGCCGCGCACGAGCGCGAGCGAAGGCGTCAGCTGCGAGGGCACGTCGGCGCCCAGCCCTGCGGCGATCTCCTCCAGGCCGGCGACCTCCCCGGCAGCCAGCCGCAGCACAGCCGCCGCGTCGGCGCTGCCCCCGCCGAGGCCGGCGGCGACCGGGATCCGCTTCTCGATCTCGACCCGCAGCGGCGTCCCCTCCCAGCCGCGCTCGCGCAGCGCCGCCAGCGCCCGCGCCGCCAGGTTCTCGCCCTCGACGCCGGGGCAGACGACTTCGTCGCGCTCGGCCTCCTCGATCGCGATCGGATCCGCCAGGGCCAGGGGCTCGAAGAGCGAGCAGAGCTCGTGCAGCCCGTCCCCGCGCCGGGGGCCGAGATAGAGGCAGAGATTGAGCTTTGCGGGGGCGTGGATCTGCAAAGGGCCTATCCCGGTAGGGGTTCCACTTAACTTTTTCGGTGGAGTGGAAGTGGTCTACCGTGGGCGGGGTCGGCGAAAAAGTACAAGACGTTCCACCCCTACCGGG